>JAAVIE010000027.1 GCA_014799325.1 Oscillospiraceae bacterium | reverse complement strand
GGTAGAAGAATTTCGCGAGAACCTGTTTCGGTTTTGGTTTTGCCTATGAGTATAGCACCACTTTTAGTTCTTCCGACACTGCGATTGATTTTTAATGTGCCGCAATGCTCGTCAAAATCTTCCCATTTTAGTCCGCATATTTCACCTTTGCGGAGTCCTGTGGTAATTTCGGTGTAGAAAAAATCGTACCATCGCTCATCGCCTTTTATAACTTCCATAAATCTATTAAGCTGTTCATCATTTAAAATTTGCTTTGGAGCATAATTATTTTTTGGAAGTGTTGTTCCGTTTGTCGGATTGCTTACGATCAACTTCTGCTTTACAGCCATATCAAGCGCTTCATGTAACATCATGTGAACCTTTCTGACCATACTGTCGGCAAGTTCTGTACCATTAGTTGTATCTGTTTTTACACGACCTTTTTTCTTGATAGTGTTATAAAATTTTTGAATTTCTTGTGTAGTTAATGCTGACAGTGGACGTTTTCCAAGGTAGGGATTGATTTGATTTTTAATCATTGCAGTATAGCTGTACAATGTATTTGGTCTTACATAACAAGTGATATATTCATTTAACCATTTGTCGAGCCATTCGCTTAATAGCATATTACAATCTTCACTAAGATCCGCATTACGATACATCTCAATTTTGTCATGTAGCTTTTGAGTAAGTTCCGCTTGTGTTTTAGCAAGCACGTAACGATAAATTGGATTTCCATTAGCTTTGTGACCAACAACAATTCTTCCTTCCCATCGTCCATCCTCGCGCTTGCGAACCATTCCGTCACCAGACGGTCTGCGTTTTGCCATAACAGCACCTCCTTTGTAACCACATATCATACCACAAACTTTTTAACCAATCCAGTGTTCAAAATGCAGAATTTTGTTTTTAAATTTTTACTTTTCTGACAGGACTGGTTGGTTTTGATTCCGAGGAGCTGTTTTTTTCTACTCGATTTTGGAATTCAGCTTTCTCCATTTCTTCATTCATTTTGTTTCTTTCCTAAGAGACCGCCTTTTTGTAAGTGTTCTTTTTTCGATAATATCCCTAACCGGTCGGCTCTGCCGTCCGATGTGATTTGCGAGGGGGTGCTCACCGACCCCTCGCTTTGTCCTGCTTATAAATAATATTCGCCGTTTTTGCCCCCAAAACCCGTCAGCTCGCTTCTTTATTTGATTGTAAGTTGAGCTTTTCAATCCGTTTTCTATGCTTACGATCTGCAATAACACGGTCAATGTTTTTGAGTTGTTGGTTATAATAATGCTGCTTGGCTTGCTCGATAGGTAGGATCGTATAAAGCAGATTTCCATTGAGTTTCTCGCCCTTTTTAGTTAAAACACTTGTCGGCTCGGTAATAATTAATTCCTTTTCCTCAAGCGCACGAACGTATTTGCTCACAGTATTTCTCGACATATTCAGAGCCTCACCAATAGTCTTGTAGCTTGGGTAGCACTGAAATGATTTTCTGTTCTCACAGTGCAGGAGATAAGCATATACTGCTATCTCTCCGTATGAAAGATTGAGATAAAAAATTTCATTTGGTAAGGGAAAATAATCTTTGATTGGGTCACGTTTTTGGTAGTGATTCTTTTTCATTTACACCTCACTTTTTTGTTTTTACATCAATCCAATGCTGTAATTTATCTTTCGGAACGACTAATCTTGAACCGATTCTGATTGCAGGAAAATCTTTCTCATGCATCAATTCATAACTGCTTGAAATGGAAATGCCAAGCAGTTTTGCAAGTGTTTCTGCGTTAAGGAACAGTGGCAGTTCCTCATAGTTTGTGTATGCTACTTCTTTCAAATTTTAACCTCCATCAATTTTTTATGTTGTATCTGTTTGTTTTGAGTGATGTGTTTTATTTTATCAGACAGCTTGTAAAAAATCAATAGATGTGTTACAATTATTGTATATTCTCAATTCTACAATTCACATTATCTATTTTTCAAAATTATTTTAAAAATATTTGGAGGGCGAAATGCTTAGTTTTAAGGCTTATTTTTGGAACAATGACGTTTACATAAATGAAAAATACAGGTTTGATTCCAACGAAATTCTGACTGCATATTTGAATGATAAACACTACAACCACCTTTACGAAAAGGATTTTATCTATAACTTGAAATATTTTAAAAGGCATTTACAAGTTTCTCGTAATATGGACTATCAGGACTACATTAATTACAATGACACTGTTTGCGAGTCAATGCGTTTTACAGACGAACTAAACAAAATGCTGAAAAAACTGCCACCATACAACAAAATCCTCGGTGATCAAATTGCAAGACTCGATGATATTTTAAACAATCACAACTATTTTTTCGAGAACGGAATAGATCTTAATGAATATTATTATGATGAGGACACTGTCACCGAATATGGTATGGGAGAAAAAGACGAATATGGAAATTATACTATGCGCCTCTTCAAATTTCAGCTTCAACCTACCGAACGTATTGACATGGAAGACGATGATACAAGGCTTTCACTCCATGAATTAAATCAGGCGGTTTCTGGATTTTTTGATATGTATATCAAGCTTGTTACGGCATATATGCAAGTGCATGAAATATACAAACCGTTCTTGACAAAGTATTTTCACCAGAAGGAAGCCTTTCCTACAGGGAGCGAGTCAGCTCAATATTTTGAAGATTTTAACAGGGCTAACACTGGCAATTTCAGAAAGATAAAGTGTAAAATGGAGTCCTTTGGGTATAAAGTTTTGAAGGGAGAAGATGATAATTTAATCCTGTGTGAGGAGATTGGGTTTAACAATCTCGGGTCATTTTTGTACTATGATTTCTTCAACGGTATCAAGCAAAACTATGTGCCAAATCGGTGCAGAAACTGCGGCAAATTCTTTTTGATCAAGGGTAGCTGGTACTATACCTACTGTGACAGAAAACTTAGAAAAGAGCCTAGCAAGACTTGCCGTGACGTTGGTTCAAAGCGGCGTTATGATGACAAATGCAAAAATGACCCTGTATGGCAGACTTACAATCGGGCATACAAGGCGCATTATGCGAGGTACATGAAAAAGAAAATGACTGTTTCCGAGTTTGAGGAGTGGTCGAGATTTGCTTCGGAAATTCGGGACAGAGCGTTGGCTGGGGAAATTGAATTTGATAAATATTATGCAGATATTAGGAAGTAAAAGCAATGGGGTGGTGATTTGCCACCGGATTAAATTCCTTGTGCCTATTCTTTGTTTTATGCAGCTCAATTTTTGAAAAAACCGAGTTATTCAGACTATTGGTTGCAAATTATAAAAAGTGAGGAAACGTATGCAGAACTGTATCATTCCATATTATATAAACCAGATAATTACGTAACTCCAAAACACGTTTTGGTAGCTGTAACTATTTTAGAATTTGAGACAATACGTAAGTAACATTTGTGAACCTTTATTGGTAAAATTTTAATAAAAAGATGTGAAAAAATATGCTATATTATGCAGAAGAACATAATATTTGAGAAAAATATGAGATTTTCGCATTAAAATAAAATTGAGGAGGTGTCTACAGTGTCATATCGTATTTTAGTCGTTGATGATGAAAAAAAGGTCATAACAATGCTTCAAAATTTTTTACAGCGTGAAGGGTATCAAGTAAGCTGTGCATTAGACGGAACAGCCGCTATACAGAAGTCAAGGCAGCAACCGGATCTGATATTACTTGACATCAATATGCCACAGATGGACGGGATCGAGGTTTGCAAATCAATTCGAGAATTTGTTTCCTGTCCTATCATATTTTTGACTGCTAGAGACAGCGATGAGGATAAGGTTGAAAGCTTCAGCGCAGGTGGTGATGATTACATTGTAAAGCCATTTTCGCTTACAGAGCTTGGCGCACGAATTAAAGCACATTTGCGCCGTGAAAGACGCAACAAGGATATTCAGCGGAAGATTTTCGGTGATATAACGATCGATTATTCATCAAGGGAAATATTTGTTCGGGGAGAGGCATTATTCTTCAACAAAAAGGACTTTGATATAATTCAGCTTCTGTCATTAAATCGTGGTCAGGTATTTGAACGTGCCAAAATATACGACCGTGTATGGGGAATTGATGGTGAGGGCGACGATACCGTAATTATGGAGCATATTCGCAGAATACGACTCACTTTCGCTAAAGCGGGAATAGAAAGTTGTATAGAAACGATCTGGGGGGTAGGCTATAAATGGGTAGGATAAAGAAATGGCTGTGTGGTATTCCGCTTCCTGCGGCATTTATAATATGTGCGCTTTGCTGTATTCTTGCCGCATTCGGTTCGACTAAAGCAACGATATGGTTAGCGGAAGAAAAGCTTAATGATATTATAGACAAATATAAATCCGATGAAATAGTAAAAATAATACCAACGGATAATTCTGAGTTTTTTGCAATTTTAGGTGATGATAACAATATAAATAATGGTGATATTGGATTTGAATATATTCCTCCGGAAAACAATTCATCCGATGAAGATCAACTTACTTCAGGTGATTTGATCGGTTTTAATATACAAAATAATATTGAATACGGCACAAATTTAAATGAAAGCGAATTTATTGATTTTCCTGCAACGGTTGTTCCGATAAACACGGACGAGCATATAGTCAGATATAGCTTGTTGGAAGAAGATCAGAAAAGATACGATTTCTTTTCGTGGCTCAACGGTATAGCGGCAATTTTGTGGTACTCAGTTTGCCTTGTCGCAGCCGCACTGGTGTTTTATTTATGGAAAATAAAAAGGCCCTTTCGCATTTTGAATGCGGCTGTTCAAAAGATATCGGAAAATGATCTGAATTTCCAAATCAATTATGAGAGTCAAGATGAATTTGGGCGCTTGTGCCAAGCATTTGAAGTTATGCGGCAGGAATTGGTTAAAAGCAATTGTAAAATGTGGAATTCGATAGAGGAACGTAAAAGGCTGAACGCCGCATTTGCCCACGATTTAAGAACTCCGCTTACCGTTATAAGAGGATATATTGATTTGCTCCTTGATAATGTTGGGAATAATGCGAATGGTGGAGAGACTATAGGCTTTGTCAATGAAATATCCGATCAAATCGTGCGTCTTAATAAATTTACCGACACTATGGGAACATTACAGAGGTTAGAGGACTACGAGCCTTGCTACAAAAGCGTTTCATCTTCCGAAATAACAGGAATGATATCGGAAACGGCAGCGATGTTGTTTCTGAACGGAAAAACAGAGATTATTTCCGAGTTGGATGAGCAAAACCTGAATTTAGATAAAGGGGCATTGGCTCAAATCTGTGAAAATGTTCTATCCAATGCCGCACGTCATGCAAAGGAAAAAATTATTGTGCAAATATGTCAAGAACAGAAATATATTATGATCACTGTTGAAGATGATGGAGAAGGATTCACAGAAAAAGATCTGGAAAATGCTGCACTTGCATATTATCGAGGCGAAAAAACGGGAAGCGGAACATCACCTCACTTTGGATTGGGATTATATATCAGCAGCTTACTTGCAGAAAAGCTAGGCGGGAATATTCGCTTGGACAATGGAGAAAAGGGTGGTGCAAAAATTTCTATAAAAATTCGCACAATTTGAGAAATATATGAGATTTGTAATTTATAATCGGGATATAGGGATTTTCCTATATCCCGATTGTATTATGGAGGGCTTTATGAAAAAAACGATTTTACCTATTGTGCTTGGATATGCAGCAATCATTATGATTTCGGGTTGTCAAATGTCGAATAACGAATTGAATGGGAGCACTGACATTAATTCTGATGTTTTAAGTGAAAACAGAAATGAAGATAATCCGATCATTATGGGAAGCACATCGGATAAAATTCATTTTAGTGCTGAAAGTGAAAGCAATAATTCCCAAACAAATGCAACTACCTCCTCAAATACCGAAAGTAATGAGACTAATTTCCTGCCAATCAATAACGACAAAAATAATCCGAGCGATTCCAACAGCAAACCCGGTAATGATGCTTTAGAAGCAGGAGAAGTCGAAATTATTGACGAACTTCTCGAACTTAAAAGCGACGGTCAAGCTCATGGAGAAATAGAAGCGGGCATGAAAATAGATTACCGTAAGGCGACACTTACTGAAGGCAGCTGCGTCACGTTTAATGTGGATTGTGAGCAAAAGCTTACCAATATAAAAATAGCCCTCACCGACCTGAAAACAGGAAAATATATGGAGGATCACATAATAGGCAAAGGTGAATTGTTTTTTGAGGCAGACACAGACGGCGAATATGTTGTTACAATTGAAAACTGTTCCGATAGAGGAACATATTTCACAATAGGGTATCGTATCAACGAAAAAACTAACACCATTTAGGAGGATTTTTATGAAAAAGATTTTTATTTTTTGTGTAGCAGTTTTATTGTTATCAGGCTGTCAAGCTACAAACGTTCCAAACAGCGGTACTGAAGACACGTCTTCCGTCGTGAATGACGGGTGGATCAATGCAAACAACAGTTCCAATTCGCAAAATAGTTCTTCTGTTGGTGATGGATTGCAAAATAGCACAAGCAACTATATAGATCAAAATAATTCTTCTGTCCCGTCCGTTGATAATTTGGGTGAAGACAAGACGGAGTTGGATTTAAGCGGATTTCAAAGAAATATGAATATAAATTCTCTGCTACGTCTGCCGACCGCTTGCAAAACGGAAAAAGGTTACTATTTGCAGAATGAGGGCTTATTGTATTTCTTTGACAACGAACTCGGAAGAATGATCGTTGTATGCGGAAAACCGGAGTGTTCGCACAATGATGTTGATTGCAACGCATGGATCAATTCAAAACTTTTGAGCTATTATGATGGTAAGCTGTATTATGTAAACGGCGACGCAATCCACAACAGCTATAAAACGCTTTGTTCAATGAATTTAGACGGCACAGATCATACCGACGTGCAGGTAATTCAGATATCGGAACCAAGTTGGAGCGTCAATTGTGCCGATCCTGTTTTCGTGAACAGTACCATTTATTTTATGGAACGTGATCACAGCGTTTATCGAGTTAGCTTGGGGCAGAAAGTGGAAAATGCCGTTAAGCTTATTGACGGTGAACCGGAAGATATGCACCAAACTTCCGAGTGGAAGTTCTGGGCAGACGGTGAAAACGCTTATGCAATGAACCGCTATATGGACAATAATGGCGATGAGCACGATTCGTTGTATTGGTTGGGTGAAAACTCGGCAAATACGCGAAAAATATGGAGTTCGTCGCAGATCGTTAGTTCCACGTCCGATAACGCCTCGTGGTATATTATGGATGGCAAGCTTTACTATTACGCATCTGGAAATGAGCTTTGGAACATTGATCTGAATTCGGGAAATTCCGAAAAAATTTCGTTATCGGGAAATACAAACGGCGGCACGGCAGCGTTTACCGATGAAAACATTATTATATTAAGCGCTAACGGCAGAGAGATCATGACTTTTGATTTCGGCGGCGCTAAAAAGGCAAATATCGACCTGTCATCAATTTATCAAACATATTCCGATATAGTGGGCAGTGATTTGATATTTGCCGATGGAGACAGCGTATTTTTGCTTGCGTATCACAAAACATTTATGAGCCCGTCCTCCGCGTTATATCAGATCGATTGGGTAAACGGACGGTTCAGAGAGGTTGACACATGGCCTGGTGCCGCTGTGAATTTTGAACCGGAAGATCACGAGTATTGGATACAGGTAGGATAATTCGGAGGGAAGTATGCAGCTTGAGCTTAAAGATTTAACAAAGAAATACGGCGGAATGACTGCGCTTGATCATATAAGCGTGAAATTCACTCCGGGTATTTATGGTATTCTCGGTGCAAACGGTGCAGGAAAAAGCACGATGATGAATCTTCTTACCGATAATATTTCAAGAACGGACGGATCAATTTTATTTGATGGTGTTGATATTCTGAAGCTCGGCAAGGATTTTCGCCGTGTGCTTGGTTATATGCCGCAGCAGCAAGGATTTTACAATCATATGACTGCTCAAACATTTTTGTATTATATGGCAGAGCTGAAAGCGGTTCCGAAAAAGCAAGCAAAAATCGAAATTGAAAATCTGCTGACAATTACAAATTTGGCGAACGTTCGTCACAAGAGGGTTGGCGGATTTTCCGGCGGTATGAAGCAGCGCGTACTTTTAGCGCAGGCACTGCTTGGCAATCCAAAGGTCGTTATTCTCGATGAACCTACTGCGGGTCTTGATCCAAAAGAACGAATTCGTATAAGAAATTTTATTTCGGAAATATCAAACGACCGAATTATTTTGCTTGCTACTCATATTGTAAGTGATATTGAATCCATATCCGATAAAATTTTAATGATAAAAAGCGGACATATTGTCGGTATGGATACTTCTGAAAATCTGTTGGATAACGTTCGAGGAAAAGTAATTGAACTGCCGTTTGACGGAGATACAGCGATTTTGCAAGAGCGTTACAAGGTCGGAAATGTGCGAAAACGCAACGGACAAGTTTGGGTGCGGCTAGTTGGTGATGATCTGCCGGAGGACGGAGAATATGTAACCGAACACTTAACGCTTGATGACGTTTATCTTTATTATCTCGGAGATTAAGCTGCTTATGATGGAACTGAAACGCATTTTATCAAACCACCGTCTTCTGATCGGGTTGTTATTGATAATTTTAGTAAACGGATTTTTATTTGTTCGTGAGCAAATTTCGCAGAATTACGGCTTGGACTTGACCTTGCCAAATGCGGTAATAACCGTTTTTGATAACGAAATTCCCGATAATGGAATTAAACCCCAAGCGGCATATAAAAGCTATTTGAGTTGGCTTGATAAAACAAAGGAAGTGCCGTTAAATGATGCGGTGTCGATGCTGAACCAGGAAAAATCCAGGCTTACCGATATTTTAAGGATAGCCGATCTTATAGAAAACGAAAATAATTTCGTAGGGATCGGCAATTCGCTTGATGATTACCGAATAACTCAACCCGAATTATTACGGCAGATCGAAAACGGTGAATTTGATATTTCCGCAGCCGAGCTTGATTATATCGCTGTAAATAATTTGCTTATCAACGCCGATTATTTAACGGGATATGACAATTGGCTAAACTCTATTCAAAGAAATAAAGAAAATATGCAGATGTTTTCTTTGTTTGAGTCTGACAGTTTTTCGGGCAGAAACATTGTCAAGACTGCCGATGAATTTGAAAAGATGCGCGGTGTTTCATTGTCGTTGGGTGCGGACGGAGCGGTCAACTCGTTTATGTCTTTTTCGCTTACGGATTATTTTATGATCGCCGTTCTGCTGATGATCGTTATGTCATTTTTCGAGGAACGCAAAGCGGGTCTTGCAGGGATTATTCACGCTGCGCCGTGTGGACGAGCTAGTCTTGCTTTGCAAAGAACGGTTATTTTGTTTGGTGTATCATTTGGCGGTGTTCTGCTGCTTTACGGTACAAATCTTGCAATAGGATTTTCCGTTTACGGCGGAATTGACGATCTGGCGCGTACAGTACAATCGGTTGAAATCCTCGGCAAGCTGCCTATGCCGTGTTCCGTGGGAAGCTTTATGATTTACTATCTGATTTTACGGGTATTAGCATCGTTCTTTATCGGCTTGTTGTTTTGGCTGCTGCTTTCGGCAGTCAACAATGTAAAATATTCAATTATTATTGCGGCTATGTTGTTGGCTGTAGAATACAGCTTGTATACATTTCTGCCCGTGCAAAGCGTATGGAATGGATTGAAGTATTTTAATTTATTCACCTACATAAGTCTGTCCGATCTGTATACGAATTATTTGAATATCAATTTATTCGGTTTTCCGTTTGGAATACGAAATATTTCGCAATTCGCGTTGTTCCCTATGTGTATATGTCTGGCTGACGTGTGTGTTTTTATTTACTGTAAGAAAAAGCCTGCCGGCGGTAAAGATATTTTAGGGAAGATAGCTTATTGCATAAGAAGTATAACAGATAAGGTGCTGTGCCGCTTTGGACTTCTCGGAACGGAAACGTATAAAACTTTGTGGATTCAAAAAGGCATTGTAATTTTTGCTTTGTTTGTCTATGTGGTTTTCAAACTTCCATTTTTTGCAAATATTCCGCTATTTTCTGCCGCAGAGGTCGCCGAACAAAAATATATCGGCGAATTATCCGGTGAGATCACAGATGAATCTTTTTCAAAAATAGATTCCATAATGGAACAGCTTGACAAAGCAATATCTGAGTATGAACAAGCGAAGATAGACTATGAAAACGGAAAAATCACCAAGTCACAACTAAATCTTTTTGCCCGTGATGAAGCTGCCGCAAGGAGCAGCAAGGAGGGTCTTGACAGGGTAAGAACTCGTGTCAATGAACTCAAAACGAACGGTGTGGATAAAGAATTTACTCCGTGGCTGATTGACGAAACACCGTTTGAAAGTGTGTACGGAACAGCGGCACAAAATAATCAGCACCGTGCCGCGATTATTGCGGTTCTTGCTTTGACTCTGCTGCTTGCGGGCAGTATGGTGTGTGAACGCCGCTCTAATATAACATTTTTATCAAGCTCGACTGTTCGAGGACGCGGTGTACTTCTATCTAGGAAAATATTGCTGTCGGTGATCGTATCGGCGGCGGTCTGGGTGGTTGTTTACGGACGGGAACTGTATGTTTTAATGACCAAGTTCGATATTTCGGAATGGGATATCGCAGTTCAGAATCTGTCTATGTTGTCCGAGTTCCCGATATATTGTTCAATACGAGGCTGGCTGATAATTTTATATGCGTATCGGCTGTTGGTGCTTATGTGCGGAGCAATAGTCGTGTTACTGATTTCATCTCTTATAAAGCGAATGGAGCTTGCATACGCTGCGGCTTGCGGTATAATGCTGCTGCCTTCATTGTTGTATGCTTATATGGGTATTCAAATTCTTAAGCCGTTTGCATATATCATTGGAGTTGAGGGTATGCCGCTTTTGTTGGGTGAGAATGGGGGTGTTTCTAAATTCTTGCTATGGGGTGTTGTGCTTGTTGAGATTGCGGGGGCGGTGTGTGCTTGGCTATTTGCTGAGACTAATAAATCGAACTTTAAATGTGTATAAATTATATTTATATCGTTTTTATAGTGATTTTAACATTTTTAGGATTGATTATCTAACATTTCTATTCCATCAGGTTGGTGTTCAAACTAAAATGATGATAGCAAAAATCCGAATTCTCCAATCTCAACAGACCAGTGTCAACATAATTATCAAGATTTTTGAGGATTTTCTATAGAAACTGACGAAACGTTTTTAGTTGATATGATCTTCTTTTGATAAAGTGCAAAATGCTGATATGGTGTTTTGCCATATCAGCATTTTTGGTCTACTCATTTTATGCATTATACAGATTTTCTACTGTTTTCACAATTTTTGCAGCCAACTAATGATTGTATTATTAGACACTTTCATTGATTTCCAGTTATGTAATTGTACAATTCTTGAAGTTGATTATTAACGATTTGACCAATTGAATGTTGCAGAAAAGTATCCTGAGTAATACCTTGTGATTCCAATTTGTCGAACAATTTGCGATTAAAATCATATGTTTGCATTTCCTTTAAGAACTCGTCTATACCTATTTTATCAAACTGCTCTTTATCACAAGATTTATGCACAGCAAATCCTACGCACATCCTATACATAAAATTTTTCACATGATCATAATCATTTGTCAAATGGTTTGCAACTATAAGAATATAATTTACAGAAACAAGGCTTCTAATATATGGGACACAGCCATATTCTATACACAAAACCACAATATGAATAGCTTGCTGCAGATAACTAAATACGTTTATAAAAAAGTTATAGGCATCCGATTGTTCTGAGTTTATTACAAATTTAGAGTTGGATACTGCCAGTTTAAAACGCTGTTTGAACGGCAAGCTCATATTATCTTCGTCAGTTAGCATAATCTTATTCAATATATTTTCACTTGAATATTTTTCAATGTCATCAATACTGTTGCATTTAGTGAAATAGTCATCAAGTGTTTCTATCCCATCGAACAAACTGATAAAAAAGTTTTCACTTGATTTAATTGATGTATCGTGAATATCTGATTGAGACAGCAAATCCAGAGGTAAAATAAGAATTCTTAGATTCAAATTATCAAGAATTTTTATGTTATCCTCAGCAGTTAGTTTAATTTGCTCATATAGGCACTCCTTATCCTTACCATCTGGCATAGTGCTATATAGCTCAGCGAATTTACTTAGTGGATCATCTAGTATATGTTGTTTGCCGATTAGTAAAAATGGTATATGCTCACTATCATCAAAATCAATGAATGTTGACGCAGTAAACACATAACTATCTTGACTTGAAAAAACATTTTTTAGATACAACTGAATAGAGTGAATATTTCTGAGCCAGAAAAGATTGATCTCATCAAGTGCTTGAAGCAATGTGGAAGATTTGATTTTTGGAAGCAAAGAAGAAAGCAAATTCTTATATTGATTTTGAATAGAATATATTTTATTCACTAGTAGTGTTGAATTCAAAATTTATCACCTCGTTTAATATCTGTTCTGGAATACCATATAGCTCATTTAAATAAATTAATGTTTTATTCATTACCATAACGCAGTCAGACCAAACTGACTTCAAGTTTATTTCACCTTTAATGTCAGGAATACAGTGATATTTATGTGCTGGGTTAGCACACTTTAGCATTGAAGATTCTCTGATCGCACCCCATAATCCATGTTCAAAAGAGGAATCATAGTCATAATACAATCCATACAAATCTTTTTCGCCTACGCTTTTTGCTTTTTCCCTTATTCCTTGACTATCAAAGTATTTGGTATCCATATCAATGAATGCCTCATATTTAAATTCATTGACCAGCATTTCAATGTATTCCGCATCAAAATGACAATCATCTGATTGTACATTCTCAGCTTGACGATGTCTAGCCAGGACTAATTTATATAATCCAGTTCCGTATATTTGATAATCACGCCAGATATTCTCATGAGAGGATTCGTTTTTAACTAGGTATTTCATCATAATATAATCTTCGATTAAAACTCTAACGCAGCTTCTTCCTGAGATAGTATTAAAAAGGCTGTGGTCATATACTTCCTGTAAACGTTTGTATGAATATGTTGCAATTCCAAGCAGAACATTCATTTTATCATCTAAAGGGTCGATTGATAAGAAAAGATCTAAAAGGAAAGCAAAAACATTACGCAATTTTTCCATATATGCAGTAACATTTCGATTTTCTTCTGGGAAATTAAAAGATAATATGTTACAATCAGTCATTTCGCTTACGCACCTCCAAAAATCATTTATGTATTTGCTATCTGGAGCCTCAATTGACAAAATCATCATCTCCATAGAACGAATCATGGGTCTCGCTAAGCGCATAATTTCATTATCGTGTGATGAATTGGGATATAATGTAATTATACCTGCTTGACTTTCTTGGATTTGCATTTTGCCTGATAACAGATAAAAATAAAGTGCAACATATCTGATATCTGTAGATTCATTTGATTGATGATCCATGATTTCTTTCATGGTGTCAGTGAGTGTATTACATCTACTTTCAATGCTTAATTCTGCACAATAAAATATCTCTGCAAAAACAGGCGCATAGCTTATTGTAAGAAATGCTGTTAACGGAGTAAGTGCTTCTTTAACTCCTATACTAACAATATAATTATACAATTGTTTTTGTGTTATAACATCTAGTTTTAGAATTTGTGACAATCTTACTGTTTCTAAAGTTGGAGCAAGATTATGTAATTTAGAAATAATGTCATTCAGTTTTTCAAATCCTGTTTTTCTTCCAAAAAATTTGAGAATTAGTCCAATCCACAAGTATTCTGGCATACGACCATATATCCATGATTTTTCATCTGAGCATTCTTTCGTGTTAGGTATGTTATTTAGTGGGGTTATGAACTTACCTTTTTTAAAAATATGTTCAGATAATTTGCTTGGTTCCATTATATTTTACTCCTTTTTCTAACAGTGTTATACTGATATTTTGTGACTATTTTGTTATGTACAAACGTAATTATCCGTAATGATATTCGCTGAAACACCCAAAAACTAAATATCAAATTTAAGCGATGGACCAACAAAAATGGACAATATTATATATTCTGAGCGAAAAAGTCAAACCGTTATTTAGATACAACTAACAAATAGAAAATAAATTTGACGATTATTGTGAGATTATTTTGGACCTCACTATTAAGTTTGTTAATAAAGGTATTTTATAACTAGATAGTAAAAATCATGTTCTTTGTAAAGTAGATCACTCTGCTTTCCCCTTTTTTAGATTTGGCAAAAATAATTTTATCTTATTCTAATATAAATCGGGGCAAGGTAATCTATACAAATGTCCATAATATTATAATACATCAAAGTTCTACAAAAGTCAATTTATTTTAACAATAATGTAGTCGCAGAAACATATTTGGATGATGGTTTGATATTTTTCTGAGATCTTTTTGATTGACTCGAATGAATTAGATTACCAGTTGTCTATTCTTTGTTTACAGCGACTCAAATTTTGACATAAAAACCGTTGTTAGCTATGATATAATAATATCAGGAGCAGTTGTGGTACATTTTTGTTTTTGTATTCCATTTCCTTCTTGACCACATATCTGACCATAGACGGCTTTGGAGCATACGGAAACAACGGACACAAGACCGCCAAAGAGATTTTTCCATGGAGCGGAAACCGCTATAAAAAGCCATTTGTAATAAAAACCACATTTCCGTAACTCTTCGGGACGTAGAAGTCGCGTGTTCAAATCACGTCGCCTCGACCAGCAGCGTGACGCTGCACCCAATACGCTCCCAGCATACAGGGAGCGTATTTTTACGCTTATTTTTCAAAAAATCTTTTTGGTAACGACATCACACAAACCGCATTACATAGCCTTGTAATGGCTGTGTGATGCGGTTTTGTTTTTTAAGGCAGTAACGATTTGTTACATGCTTTTTGAGCATTGGAACGGTATTTTTGAAGGACGCCCTGTTTTAGGGCGGAGGTTTTTGTTCTGCCGTATTCTTTGTTTACTGCGACTCAATTTTTGAAACCATATCAACTGTGTCCTGCATTAAAACTCAGTTATGTTTTTGTAAGATGGGGTACGCATCTGTATCCACATCTATGTGATATCTCGTGAAACACGAGGTACCTATTTTGATAGTAAATACTATTCTGCCAAAACGACAGTTTTGAAGTTCAACTTTTCATCTGCAAAAAAGGTAATCTGTTTTTCGTCAATTTCAAATTTCATGGGTTCTATCATAGAAATTCCCTCTATATCTTCATGTAATCACACATATTCTTAAAGCCAAGCCCTTCATACAGCGGGCGGCCGCACTCGGAGGTTTCAAGATATATCTTGGTAATACCTTGTTCTTTTGCGTATTCCACAAGCCATTTTACAACAGTTTTTCCTATGCCTTGTCTACGGTATTCTTTTTTTGTATAAACATTCATCAAATATGCACAACGACCAGTCGGATTGTCAGGCGAGGGCATTTCCCTGTATAGGCAAAGTCCGCCGCAGCCCATTGTCATGCCATCGTTCTCGGCAAATACCGCAATATGTTCTCCGCTTAGTATCTTTTCCAGATAATACTCCCGATTTGCGGCGTAAAGGCTTGAATTATTATTTGCCGCAGAAATATCAAATACATTTTGCAGCACCCCCATTCTCCACTCCATCAGCTTATCGATCTCATTGACGGAAGCCCGTTTGACGGCAATATCCATTTAAGCAACGCCCCCTTCCTTCATAATTACGGGCAGGGCTTTGATGTCCAATTTACCGTTGGCGTTTAACGGAATATCGGTCATTCTGATAAAAAATTCCGGTTTCATATAATTGGGCAGAAATCTTGCCATTTCGTTTTTCAGCGTTGAAAGATTTGTGTCGGGCTGTTTTAAAACCACATAAGCCACCATATAAGACAGATTTTTTTCATCTGTATACGGTCTGACGACTGCCTTTTCAATTTCCGGGCATTTGCATAGTACACTTTCGACTTCAATAGGCTCGACCCGCTTCCCCAAAATCATGATCTGCGAATCCTTGCGGTGTAAAAAAGCAATATTTCCGTTAGGGAGAAAATATCCGAGATCGCCGCTGCGGTATACAACAGAACCGTCCTTACGTGTAACAAAGGCTTCGTTTTCCCTTTTTCTGCTGCCTGTATATCCCGCCGAAACACCGTCTCCGAGAATACATATTTCCCCGATCTCACCCGGTTTTACTGGAACCATATGCTCGTTCAAGATCTCTATCTGCGTTCCCAAAACGGGTTTGCCTACCGGATAGGTTTCGTCCTGAAGAGGAATGGTATCATTGCATCTAAAATACGAGGCGCATACCGTTGTTTCGGACGGTCCGTAGGTGTTGTAAATTTCTGCCTTGTCAAGCAAATTTGTGACATAGCTTGCGCGAAGCACATCACCGCCGCTGATCAGCAGTCTAATACATTCGGGAATACTCGGCAGATGATTCATTTCAAGCAGAAGATAGGGAAAACCGCTGATCTCGGTAACATTGTTTTTCTCAACAAAATCCATAAGAGTATGAATTTTTTCTTTTGTTTTTGCGGACGGTATCGCAAGCGCGGCACCCGACAGAAGTGTTGTAAATACTTCTTCAACAAAAATGTCGAATGAACAGACAGAATATTGAAGCATTGTATCCGTTTCATTCGGGTGAAATTCGTTTTGAAACGCCCTTACATAGTGACAGACGTTGCGGTTCCGTACCGCTACGCCCTTTGGAGCGCCCGTTGACCCCGATGTATATAAAATGTAAGCGAGATCGTCCGGCAATGCCGTTTGCTCTACCGAAACATTTTGGATCTCCATGCCGGGGTCGATAAACACACAGGGAAATCCGCTGATCTTTTCTTTGTAAATGCTGTTTGTAAGTATAAGGTCTGTGTTTGCATCATTCATCATAAAATCGATTCTCTCATGAGGAAAGAACGGCTCAACGGGAATATATGCTCTCCCGCCTTTAAGAACGGCAAAAATGGCAGCGATCATTTCAACGGTGTGATCCATAATAATTCCGACCCTGCGAGCTGCTGCGGGTATTTTCGATGCGATAGTGTCGATAAGCATATCAAATTCTTTTCTTGTAAGACTTCGTTTCTCATCAAATACGGCGGCCGCGTTTGGCGCTTCGTTTACCTTTTCTTTAAAAAGCTCATATATCACATTTTTATCCATTTGAAATTCCTCCCGAAAAGTGCTTGACATTTGTTGGTATATTTATTATACTTTATCTGAAAAACGTGTCAAGTACGCAGAAAAATCATATATAGTATGAAAAAACTTACTATAAGGAGAATACCTATGGAACAGATGATGAACTATAACGATTTTTTGGATCAGGTCAAGAAAGGTATCGTAACGGAATCCGGCAACTGCCCCGTCACACCTGCGCTGACGCTGTTTCAGGGAAAGTGGACGGATCAGGTGCTTTATGTTCTGTGCATTTACGATCATATTCGTTTCGGAGAATTAAAAAAAGAGCTTCCGGGTGTGACCAATACAATGCTTACCGCTACACTTAAGGATCTGGAAGCAAAAGGGATCGTTCACCGGGAGCAGTTCAACGAGATACCTCCGCACGTTGAATATTCCTTTACCGAAAAGGGCCGCGATCTGTATCCGATCTTTTATGCTATGATGAATTGGGGCTACAAGTATGAAAAGGACTTTTACGATACGGAAAATAAGCCTCAGGACGATTAAGCAGTTAAAATGTTTTTTTTTTTGAAAATCAAATTTTCGCCAACAAATCGTAAACTTTGCTGCATCTTATAAGTAGAAGGAGGTGTATAAACATGAATCAAAATGAAATAAAAAATACACTACTGCTTATAAAACAGCGCAAATCGGAGGGTTTCGATATTCTTTATAACAAATATTTTCGTTTTATGTTCGGTACTGCTTACTCCGTACTTAATAACGAGAGCGATTGTTATGATGTTATCCAAAATGTAATGCTGAGGCTATATACAATGGAGGAGCGGCTGTTCCCAAACGATCATGAGATAGCATGGCTTCATACGGTCGTAAAAAATGAAGCGCTCATGCATCTTCGCAAGGAAAAGAAGACTGTTCCTCTTGATGAAGTGCAGGAGCTTCCCGAGCAAGACCTTGAGATCGAGGATTTTGTTGATATTGACGCGTTTGATTCTATGACGGCATCACTTAATGATAAGCAAAAACAGATAGTTTCGTTGAAAATGCTTGGCGGTATGACGCACAAAGAAATTTCAAAGATTATGTCAATTCCTATCGGCACGGTTCAATGGATATACAATACGTCTATCAAAAAGCTTCGCCGCGCGCTCGGTGCGATTGCATGCTTTATTCTCTTTTTCGGAGCCGGCTTTGGGTATAACCTTGTCAAATATATTTCAAACGCACCGGAAGATGGTCAAATGGGTTCTATGGAATTTGACCCGGAGCCCGCAGTAATTTCACCGTGGCTTATTATATTCGGAGCATTGATGCTGCTGTCTGTCGCCGCTTTCATAATTTTTTTAAATTTTTCCGATAAATTGCCAACAAAACGGAAACGTAACCGCATCTAATATACAGAAACCTAAAACAAAACATCTATAACAAGGAGGAACAAAAAATGAAAAAAGGTTTTCTGTTATTTTTGATCGCATCGGTACTTACTGCCTCATTTACAGGGTGTTCCGAGCAAAAGAACGAATCGGGCAACAAAAACGGAGTTTCCACTCCTGCAGCTTCCGCTCCTGCAGAATCTGAAAAGGACAGCGGCAGGGATGATAACAACAAACCCTCGGCTTTAAAATTCGATTTTGAGGACGGCGACTGCGGGTTTGTTCCGATCTTTTCCGATTACCCAAATTCAGAAGATGTGGAAGAATTCTACGAGATGAAGCACGAACACGGAGAAATTCCGATCTCCGGAGCGGGCAAGGGGCTGTTTATCTCCGGCAATAATCACAGTGATGATCTATTTATGGGATACTTCAAGAAAATAGACGGACTTGTCGGCGGTCAGAAGTATGAATTCAGCATTAAGTTCAAAATAGCCACCAATGTGCCCGGAGGTATGTTTGGTGTCGGCGGTTCTCCCGGAGATTCGGTCTATGTAAAAAGCGGGATCACCAATGTAAAACCGGAAAATTCGGTTGATGACAATGGGCATTTCAGGCTCAATATAGACGGCGGTCATCAGGGTGAGGGCGGAAAGGATATGAGCGTTGTAGGCACTATTGCAAAGCAGGACGAGATGAATCCCGACGGCTATGACTTCAATGTATATGAACTGACCGTCAGCGCCGCCGCAGATGAAAACGGAGAAGTGTATCTTATTATCGGCACCGATTCGGGATTTGAATCGATTACTTCATATTACATTGATGATGTGGAGTTGAGCCGGAAATAATGCTGTGTTAAGCGGGCATTTCGCGTGTGATATTATGAAATGCCCGCAATAAATTTAAGGGCAGCAATAAGGCTGCCGCGTTGTGGATATTATCTAACGGAATGATTAAAAATACGACTCAATACATAAAAGGAAACTTCATATGATATACACAAACAGATTACTGATAAGAGAGCTTAATTCGGAAGATTGGCAGGATATGCAGAGAATCGCCGCCGATTTTCAAAAGTCGGAATACGCAGTGTACGATATGCCCCTGCCCGCACAAGATGAGGAGATCAAGACCCTGACAAAGCAATTTGCCGAATCTCACCTATTTTTTGCGGTCATGCTTGAAAAAAGTATGATAGGTTATGTATGCTTTCATGAGGATAATGGAATCTACGATCTGGGCTACTGTTTTCATTCCGATTATAAAGGCAAGGGCTATGCAAGCGAGGCATGCAGTGCAGTAATGGAGCATATTGAAAGGACAAGAGCCGTTAAAGCTTTTTCTTCGGGAACGGCGCTCAAAAATATACCGTCGTGCAGGCTGCTGCAAAGGTTGGGATTTGTTTTGACGGGTACGGAAACGCTGTCATTCCATAAAGACGAAAACGGAAACGACATCTTTTTTGAAGGCGGCATTTTTGAGAAAGGACAAATAAATAATGATAACCGTAAAAATAATCGATAATGACCACAAATCCGATATCAACATTCCCAATCAGCCGTTTTCACTGTTCGGATTGATGCAGCCCTCTTATAATGACGGAAAATGGGACTATAAAACCGAACTCTTTTCCGAAGATAAAATCTCGGAAATGTGCTTTCCCGATGAAAACTACGATTATGCCGAGCTGTCAGAAAACAGCGTCTTTGTCGGCGCATATGACGATGAAAAATGTATCGGACTTGCGATATTGCAGCAGGCATTTTTTAAGTATATGTATCTGTATGATCTGAAAGTCAATTCGGATTACAGAAACAAGCACATTGGCGCAATGCTGATAGAGAAATCAAAAGAGGTAGCCCTTGAACAGGGCTACCTCGGAATATATACGCAGGGACAGGACAATAATCTCGGCGCTTGTTTATTCTACCTGAAAAACGGCTTTGTTATCGGCGGATTGGATACCCATGTGTATACCGGCACGTCACAGGAGGGCAAAAGCGATATTCTGTTTTATCTTGATATCAAAAATTAAACGTCTTACTTCAAAGCATCATAATCGATCTTTCTGTTTTTGAAATAGTACTCCCTGTCATGCTCTCCAACCTCGCGCAGAATACGGCACGGATTGCCAACTGCTACGACATTTGAGGGAATGTCCTTAGTCACAATGCTTCCCGCTCCAATAACCACGTTGTCACCGATAGTAATTCCGGGCATAACAATTACTCCTGCGCCGAGCCAGCAGTTTTTGCCTATGCGCACGGACATATTATACTGATAACCCTGTTGACGCAGCTCCGGCAAGATAGGGTGTCCTGCCGTGGCAATGGTAACGTTGGGACCGAGCATGGTATAATCTCCGATATAGATGTGTGTATCGTCAACCAGAGTTAAGTTGAAATTGGCATATACCCCTTTTCCGAAATGCACATGACCGCCTCCGAAATTTGAGTGCAGCGGAGGCTCTACATAACAGCCCTCGCCGATCTCGGCGAACATTTCTTTCAGCATGGCGGTGCGTTTTTCGCCCTCTGTGGGACGGGTCATATTGAAGTCGTAAAGCCGGTCAAGCCTTTTGGTTTGATCGGTCATGATTTCTTCGTCACCGGGAAGATAAAGCTCGCCCGTATGAAGTCTGTCTTTCATTTTGCTCATTTTGATTTCTCCTTTACAGTCAGATTTTTAACCCATAGATATTTTTTATAGTGCCTGTACACAGCGGGAAGTTTTATGATCTCGTCCAGATTGATCACAAAATACACCGTAAGCACGGGCAGATGAAACAAAAAAGCTGCCAAAAAACCAAGCGGAACGGTAACGCACCATATTGTTACCGTATCGCATAAAAAACCGAATTTGCTGTCGCCGCCCGCGCAGAATATCCCCGCGATAGTTGTTGAATTAACGGACTTGCCTATCAGATAGTACGAACACATAACAAGCATACCTTTCAAGAGGGTATTTGCCTGTGGGCTCAAGTCCGTCAGCATAAGCACAAACGGAATAAGCAGGAGCAGAAACACTCCCGATACCGCTCCGCATATAATTGACAGCTTGCAAAGCTTACTGCCGTATTCCCTTGCCGAATCAAGCCGACCTGCGCCCAACTCATTTCCGATTATAATGCCGCTGCCGCTTCCAAGTCCCAGGCAAAAGCAGGCAACAAGGTTTTTGGCAATATTGGCAATGGCGTTCGCCGCTGCGGCATCACTGCCTAAATGACCCATGATAACGGAGTACATTGTAAATCCTATCCCCCATACTATTTCATTGCCAAGAACAGGAGCCGTATGTTTCCAAAAATCGGAGCGAAGTTCTTTATTGCAGGTAATAATTTTCTTTAGATGCAGCTTTACCTGACTTTTCCTCGCGGTCACAAAAATACACCACATTACTTCCGCTAAACGTGCGATCACAGTCGCCAAAGCCGCACCCGCGATCCCCATTTTCGGGAAACCCAAAAGCCCGAAAATAAAAACTGCGTTTAGGATAATGTTGATAACAACACAGACAGAGCTTATCGATCCGGCTATTGACACTTTTCCGCTGTTCTTCAGCGTACATAGATATATCTGTGAAATACCGGTGAGCAGAAAAGATACCGATACCGCACGCAGATAAAGAGAGCCGTGAGCAATTAAAGCTGTGTCATTGGTAAAAAGACTCATGAGTATATCGGGAATACACAGTCCGACAAGAAAAAAGAACGTTGATACGATCAGTGTGACTTTCATTGTATAGCCGAAAACATTCTCCATTGAATCTATATCCCGACTGCCCCAATACTGCGCCGCAAACATGGAAAGCCCGATCGTCACGGAGGCGAGAAATAAATTTTCCACGTAAGCGCCTCCGGATCACGTTTGCGGTTCGATCGTTTCTTTGTATTAAAGCGGATTGATTATTTATTCTTTATATGATATGATAATATCACATTATCTGTTGTATTTCTATCAGATTTCTGCTTTTTTCAATAACAATCCTGCGAGGAGAAGGGTTTATGAGTGCCTTGATCGAACTGAAAGATGACCGCTCCGAAAAGATACATTATGACAGCTCGGATTATCCTATCTATATCCGACATGGGATTCTTTCAAACTATCCAAACTATGCCGCTCCCAGTCATTGGCATGACGATATTGAACTGATCGCCGTTTTAGAGGGCGAGATGGATTATAATGTAAACGGCGAGGTTATAAGGCTGCGGAAGGGCGAGGGTATTTTTGTAAACGCACGGCAGCTGCATTTCGGGTTTTCGTCAACTATGACGGAATGTATTTTTAACTGTATCATACTACACCCTATGCTGCTTTGCGCTGCGCCCGCCTATGAGCGTGATTTTGTGCTGCCTGTTATACGCAGTTCCAAATCGTTTGTTTTTCTTGATCCCGATATCGGTTGGCAGCGCGCTGTTTTAGAGCAGATTCACTTTATGGTTCAAAGCAAAGACGATAGCGCTGCGCCTCTTAAAGTGCAGTCCTCATTTTTGGCGATATGGTCGCTGCTATACGAAAATCTTCCATTGGAGGAGCATACCGCAGAGCGTTTCGGCAGCGATCTGACGGTTGTTAAGGATATGATCGGTTTTATTCAGAAGAATTACTCCCGAAAGATATCATTGGAGGAGATCGCCGTGTCCGGAGCCGTGGGACAAAGTAAGTGCTGTAAATTATTTGCAAAATATTTAGGGCAAAGTCCCAATGCTTATCTTAATCAATATCGTTTAAATAAAAGTCTTGAATTGTTGTGCTGTTATGATATGTCGATCACGGAGGTCGCTTTATCGGCGGGATTTGGCGGTGCGAGCTACTATGCGGAGATTTTTCGTAAATGTTTTGGGGAGAGTCCGACTGAGTACCGAAAAAACAGAGCCTTTAAGTAGAGAAGCATTGATTTATATTATAGTCAAAAAATACGTTAGTCTATTCTTTGTTTTATGCGGCTCAATTTTTGACACAGCCAATAACGTTTTGTTATCGAGTTTCAAGTTTACCGTTTCCGAACAATAGAAGAGAATTTCTCTGAATATAACAAAGCAAACTGATAAAAACACTGTTTTTACAGCAAAACCTCTTTACCGCCCCTTTCAAATATGATAAAATAAGCATAAAAGAAAACATCAGAAAGGAGCAAACATGCCAACTGTTTTTATTTGCGATGACGAGTCAAGAATGCTGTCAGATATAGCCGAAAAGGTAAGCTCGGAGCTTAACGGGGCGGAGATATCAACATTTTCAAACGGCGTCGGGCTTATTGAAAAACTGTCCGAGGCAAAGTGCGATATCTTATTGCTCGATATTGATATGCCCGAATTGAACGGACTTGAAATTGCCGCAAGGCTTGGATCCCTTTCCGAAAAACCGCTGCTTATTTTTGTAACAAGCCATGACGAGTTGGTTTATGACAGTCTGCAATTCCACCCCTTCGGTTTTGTGCGAAAAGGGCATCTTGAAAAAGAATTGCCGAAGCTCCTTGCCGATTGTATGCAGGAAATAAACAGCCGCGAAAAGCATTTTTGTTTTCACGCCAACAATTCCGAAATAAAGCTGCCCCTTGATGATATTTTGTATTTTGAAGCAGAGGGAAATTATCTTAAGCTCTTTGCGAAAAACGGAGAATACCGCTTTCGCGAAACCATCATTACGGCGGTGGAAAACGGGCTGTGTGAGAGCGGATTTGTGAGAGTCCACAAGGGTTTTCTCTTAAATCAGTCAGCGGTAAAAATACTAAGCTCTGACAAGGCGGAGCTTATCGACGGAACGATGCTCCCTATCGGCAGAAGCTACGGAGAAAATGCAAAAAAACGGCTTATGAGGTATATGCTCAAATGAAAAAGCAAGAATATGAAAAGGAATTAAAGGCTTTTAAAGAAAAATACAGCGCGCTTTTAAGCAAAAAATCGGAGCTTGAATATGAGCTTGCGGAATTAAAAGCCTCCTCCGAGAGGATCATGAAACAGGATGATGAGATACGCATTTTGCACGAAAATGTCCGCCGAATAAAGCACGATATGAAAAATCATCTTATGGTGATCGCTTCCTATCTGAATTCCGCGGAGTACGATTCTGCCAAAATATACACCTCGCAGATCCTTGATAAATTAAACGCAGCCCATAGCTATGTGGAAACCGGAAATTCACTGATGAACCACATACTCAACGAAAAGCTGAACAAAGCGCGGGAAAAGGGTATTTCTGTCAAGGCGGAGATCGAAAATCTCACATTTGCCAAAATGGAGAGCATAGATTTTTCCGCAATGCTTTCCAATATTCTCGACAACGCCATAGAGGCGTGCAAAAATGAAAACGCGCCCGAAATAAACGTAATTATTGCGGCGCGCAGAGGCTATGAAACTATACTTGTAAAAAATAAAATAACAGACTCCGTTCTCGAAAAAAATCCCGAACTGGCAACCGAAAAAGCCGATAAAGAGCGTCACGGAATGGGCGTTTCACAAATCAAAGCCATTGCGGGAAAATATCAAGGCTTATGCGATTTTTACGAGGAGGACGGTTTTTTCTGCGCCTGTGTGTTTATCCCGATATAAGTGTTGTTTGTCCCAAGCCGCTTGCAAACCAAGTTTGCAAGTGGTATATTTTTTTAGGAGGAACTATGATAAATTTTGAAAATGTAAGCTGCCGCATTCTGAAAGGTATTTCTCTGAACATTCCGAAAGGTGAAACAGTGGGACTTATAGGAAAATCGGGAGCAGGAAAAACAACGCTGATAAAACTCGCCTGCGGACTGCTGGCGCCCGAAATGGGGAGAGTTTTCACCCTTGGTACAGATCCTGTGAAAAACAGAGATCTATATCGGGAAAGAATAAGCGTATTTATTGCGGGAACGCCGCTTCTTTGCCGTGATGACAGCGTTTTGCAAGGCTTTGAAATTATCAGAAGCCTTTACGGAATATCAAAAAGCGAATTCGCAAAACGTTACGAAGCGCTTTCTGCACGGTTGAGCTTCTCGAAGTATGACAGTGAGCTTGTAAAAAATCTTTCACTGGGGGAACGTATGCGTGCAGAGATAGGCGCGGCGCTGATCTATGAGCCTAAGCTGCTTATTCTCGATGAGCCGAATATAGGACTTGACGAGAACGCAAAATCCGTTCTCGGGCAACTGCTTACGGAACGCCGAGAGGCGGGAATGACGACCTTTCTGTCCTCTCACGATATGGCAAGCGTGTCAAAAATCTGCAGCAGAATTGCCATGCTTGATAAGGGGGAGCTTGTTTTTTACGGCAGTATGGAAAATCTGCGAAGCCGCTATACTCCCATAGACACAATGACATTGAAAACCGGGGGAAAGATCCCCGATCTTGAAGATCTGCCCTTGAAGAAATACTCTGTAAGGGATAATGCAATTTTGTTATCATACAACTCCAACCATATAACCGCAGCGGAAATCTTGAGGACAGTCACGGGGCAGACCGACCTGTCCGAGGTCAGCATAAAAAAGCCTGATCTTGAAGATGTAATTTCGCAATTAAGAGGGAGTTAGAATGAATTTTATTGAAGTAAAAAACGTAAGCAAAACCTTTAAGGTAAGCCGCCGCAGAGCGGGAGTCATCGGAGCCGCGGCAAATTTTTTTGTACCGAAATACGAGAAAAAGGAGGCTGTGAAAAATATCAGCTTCAATATCGAAAAAGGTGAAGCGGTGGGGTTTATCGGCCCCAACGGTGCGGGAAAATCCACAACCGTAAAAATGCTTTCGGGGATCCTCCACCCAAACAGCGGGGAAATAAATGTGGGCGGTTATATTCCCTACAAACAGCGCAAGGCTTATGTGGGAAAGATCGGCGTTGTGTTCGGGCAAAAGTCCCAGCTTCAATGGGATCTGCCTGTGATAGACAGCTTTGAGCTGCTGAAAGCCATATACAGCGTACCCGATGATGTCTACAGGAAAAACCTTGACCGCTTTACGGAAATGCTGGATATGGGCGGCTTTATAGGTCAGCCTGTAAGGCAGCTTTCCTTGGGACAGCGAATGAGGGCGGATATTGTGGCTGCGCTGCTTCACTCGCCCGAGATAGTATTTTTTGACGAGCCCACCATAGGCGTTGATGTTGTGGGAAAGGAAACGATCCGCACCTTTATCCGCGAGCTGAACGAACAGGACAATGTGACAATGATTTTTACCACCCACGATATGCGCGATATTGAAAAGACCTGCCGCCGCCTTATAATAATCAACGAGGGAGAAAAAATATATGATGGCGCTTTAAGCGGGCTGCGTGAAATGTACGGCACCACACGCCGCCTTGATGTTGCCTTTTCTGAAAAGGTCGATTTACCGAGCTTTGAAAATGTTATTGCGGAAGATCTTGAAAACAACAAAATACGCTTTACCTTCGACAATGCCAAGGTGCAGATAAACGAGCTTATGAACAGAATTTTAAGCGAGTATAATGTTAGGGATATCAACATATCCGAACCTGATATTGAAACAATCATACAAAATATTTATACCAAAAAGGGGGCGAAGATATGAGGCTCTCACCCTATCTTACCTATGCTAAAAAGAGTTTTTTAAACCGCTCGGCATATCGCTTTGACAACATTATGGGAATAATTTCAACTTGCCTGCAATTTTTTATATTTTGGGAAATTTACAAGGCACTTTACGGCACAAGCACGGATATTGACGGGATCACTATGCCTATGGTGACCACAAACTTCATTCTGTCAATGGGACTGGGCGCGGTTTTCTCTCCCGACGATTACTTTCTCCCAAGCAAGATCTGGGACGGCAGCATCGCCACCGAATTTCTCCGCCCTATCAGCTTTAAGGGCAGAATGATCGCGGAAAATGCGGGGAACGCGCTGTTCAGCCTGCTGTTTCGTTTCACGCCCTGTCTTGTTATCGCCCTTTTTACGGTGGGAGTAAATCCCCCTGCAAGTCCCGCAATGCTTGCTCTGTTTGTTTTAAGCGCCATACTGGGCTTCGGCGTTTTGTGGACGATCAGCTTTGCGGTGCAGATGACGGCGTTCTGGCTCATAAACATCTGGAGCCTTATCACTATAAAGAATGTGTTTATAAACGTGCTTTCCGGGTCTATGATACCGTTATGGTTTATGCCCAAGGAGCTGACCGCGGTCTTGAATTTTATGCCCTTTTCGTCGGTTTATTTTACGCCTGTTCAGATCTATCTGGGACAGCTTTCCTTTGAGGAGATCATATTGAAATGCGGTATTCAGTTGGCGTGGATAATTGTGATCTATTTATTTGGCGACCTTCTATGGAGAAAAGGACAGAAAAAATTGATAGTGCAGGGAGGGTAAAATGAAAGACATTCTTCACCTGATGTGTATGTATACAAAAACAACTGCGAAAGCGTGGTTTCAATACCGTGTTGACGCGGTTCTGAAGTCTCTTGCGGTATTTCTCCGCGAGGCTACGGGAATTATTGTGATCTGGTTCACTCTGATGAAATTCGACAGTATAAACGGTTGGAACATCTATGAAATGGTTTTCCTGTTCAGCCTTTTATTTCTCACTTATGGTATCATGATAATTTTCTTTACGGGGCTCCGCGATTTCGGCAACACCGTCCGCAGCGGCAATTTTGACAGATTTATTCTGCGCCCCCGGGGACTGCTGTTTCAGATAATTTTCGTAAACTCCGATTGGTTTGCTGCTCTCGGTCACGGCGGATTGGGGATAACGCTGTTTTTGCTTTCCGCGTGGAGGGTAGGGATACATTGGAACTTGACCAATGCGCTGTATTACATTTTCACCATAGCGGGAGGGGTCCTGATCCAGGGTGCGGTATTTCTGACGCTGGCAGCATTGAATATCTTTATGCTGCAAACCAATAGTCTTAAAGAGCTTCTTTACTGGAATATGCGCAAATTTGCGGGTTATCCCATAAGCATTTTCAATAAAGTGATACAGATCATTATGATCTATGTAATGCCCTTTGCTTTTGTAAACTATTTTCCGGCACAATTTCTGCTGCGTAAAAGCGATATGAGTTATTCCGAAATTTATATGTACTTAACGCCTGTTGTGGGAATAGTGATGTATCTTGCGGCATACCTTTTCTGGAGGTTTGGGATCAGGTTTTATAAAAGCTCAGGAAATTAATTATTGCATTTTGGGCTGTAAAAAATCATAAGAATAAAAATGCACAGTTCTTTTCACAGACTGTGCATTTCAGCTTGTAAGAAAACCGACCAACGGGAGGTTTTCCTACAAGCTGAGGGGCTGTCTTTTTTACAGCCCATTATTTTTTATGATCCTTTATAATTTTGCGATGTAGTCATTCAGCTGCTCAAAGCTGCCATGCGGAAAAGCCGAAATATCCTTGTTTTCCTTGTTGATAAGACAGTGTGTAAGGAGAAAGACCCTCATTCCCAAGCTTTGCGCGATCATGTCCTCCGTCACGTCGTTGCCTATCATAATACATTCTTCGGGAGATACGTTCAGTCTTTTGACGATCTCTTGGTAGTATCGGGGGTTGGGTTTGCAGAAGCCGATATTTTCATAAGACGTATACCACTCAAAATCCTTGGGAGACAGCCCTGCCCAGCGCAGGCGGCTCTCCACCGCATAGCCCGGGAAAATGGGGTTGGTGGCGAGTATGACGCGGTATCCCGACTCTTTCAGCTTCCTTACAGCTTCGGCGGCTTTGGGGTCATATCCGCAGGAGGCTTTTGCGTTCTGAAAAGCGGTTTTATAAAACTCGTCAAAGATCGGCTTGTGGGCAAATACTTTTTCTCCATATATTTTGGAAAAGGCTTTCCAGAATGCGGCTTCGTTGCTTTGTATGCCGTCGTTTTTCACCATTGCGGTTATCCCTGTCATTATTGCTTTTATTAGTTCCTCGGGCTTGTATCCGTGGGGAGCGAGGGTCTGTGTGATCAGGGTGAAGTAGCTTTTTGTAAATTCATCGTTATCCATGGGGAGCAGTGTTCCGTCAAGATCGAAAAGAGCCGTTGTGATTTTCATTTCTGTTTCCTTTGCTGTTAATTGTCGGTTGCGTGCCGGCAGTGGTTTTTGCCGTTATTGCTTTGATATATTGCACTTATTTCTGATTATATAGCTTATAAAATTTCTGCCTTGTCGCCCTGGCTTCTCAGCCACATATAAATTCCGTCGCCGTAGGTTTCTGCGGATATGGTGTAGGTACCGTTATCCTCGCTCAGTATTTTTGCTGTGGGAAGTCTGTCAAGGATCGCTTCCAGAACTCCGCTGTATCTGAATCTGACGGTTTTCAGCTCTCCCGAGTACATAAACTGTACGCGTTTTCTGAATTCTCCGTCGTTGAATCTGTCCTTGTAGGGTATTTCAAAGGTCTCCCCTGTTTCTTCAATTTCGCTGATCCTGTCTACCCGAAATACTATTGGGATATTGGGAATATTTTTAGGATCATCGGTCATAAATGCGATCATATAAAAATAGAATTCCGAGAACATTATTGCAACAGGCTTGCCCTCTTTTTGTCTGACCTTTTTGTCCTGTCTTTCGTATCGGAATTTTATGATCTTCCGTGAACGTATCATATCCGAGATCCTCCAAAGGGAGTCAAGGAGCGGCTTCCCGTGCTTAACAGGTATGTATGACTGAAATTCGTTTCTGATAATATCGTCTATCCGCCTTCGGTCGTTGGGGGCAGACTGCATCAGGATCTTGCCGATCACCGCCGACATCTCGCTTTTGCAAAAGGCTCTGCTTTCCAGGAGAATTTTACACAGCGCTAAAATTTCCTCGTTGGTGAACCATTCCCTTTCCTGTCTTACCAGATAATAGCCGCCTTTTGTCCTGCTGTATTTTATGGCAGTACCGTATTCGTCAAAGTGGGTCTCAGCAAGGTATGCGCGCAGGTCGTCAATGTCTCTCTGTATGGTTTTTTGGGAAACGCCGAAATCGTTGGCGAGGGTCTCTTTGGATACGGTCTCGCCTTTGTTGAGGCGTTCGTACAGGTTCAGCAGGCGGAAGCCTTTGTCGCCTTTGTAATCAAGCTGCATGGTTTACCTCTTTTGATATATCTTTTTCACAGTATAAGATGCGGTATGTTTATGTTTTTATAAAGGAGAGCCTTTATAAATTCAGGTACGCGTTTTATACGATTATTTCCGCACGGCTGCCGCCTGCGTTTTTATCTTTTGTAATATTGATCTGTTTGTCTATCCTGTTTTTCAGCTCCTCCACATGGGAAATGATACCTACAAGGCGTTCGCCGTTGGAAGCCTCGATCAATGCGCCAAGGGCGTTGTTCAGAGATTCGCTGTCCAAGCTTCCGAAGCCCTCATCAACAAACAGTGTATCCAGCCGGATACCGCCTGCCGAGCGCTGTATCTCGTCTGAAAGTCCGAGGGCAAGGGCAAGGGCTGCCATAAAGGACTCGCCGCCCGAAAGGGTCTTGACGTTTCGCTCGGTGGTGGCACCGTTATCGTCATGATCGATGATATTCAGATCCAATCCCATTTGGGTGCGTTTGTTTCCGGATTCTGTGCACCTTTTTAGCTCGTACTGACCTCCCGACATTTCCATAAGGCGCTTATTGGCATTGACTGTGATGCGGTCAAGGTAGACGGTCTGTATATAGGTTTCAAGGCTGAACTTGTCTTGACTTCTTAAGCTTCCGTTGGCGGTGTTTGAAAGCTTTTCTATCATCAGATAACGCTTTTCCAATTTTTCAAGCTCGTCGGACTTTTCTTTTATGCTCTGCTGCGCGGATCTGTTGGAAACGATGCGTGTATGTACCTGCTTTGACTGTTCGATGTCGTTGTTTCTTTGCAGAGAGAGGTCGTCTATGATCTTCTCCGCTTTCTCCTTCTCCTTGTCAAGATCGGTCACATCGTTAAGCTGTCCTTTCAATGCGGCGACAGCTGCCTCCAACTCTCCCTTTTTCTTTTCGGAATTGTTGTAATTATCTTCCGCTTGCTTTAAAGCCTCTTTCAGTACTTTGACGGTTTCCTGCAATTCTCTGTGTTTTTTCTCGGCTTCCGCTTTGCTGCCAAAGCTCAGATCGAGTTTATCTTTGCCGTACTGTTCAGCCTTTGTTTTTTTCGTAGCTTCTGCTTCTCCGACTTTCTTTTCTCCTTCTTGGATCAGGCTGTTGATCTCTTCAAGCTCCTTTTCTGCATTTGGGATCAATTCATCTAATTCGGACTTACGCTGCTTGTCCTTGTTTGCCTTTTCTATTTTGGATTTGAGAGCGCTTATTGTTTCTTTTATCTTTTCAAGCTCTTCTTCGATGCGGCCGTCCGCTTCATTAAAGGGAATTTTCAGACTGTCAGACTCTATCTGATTTTCAATGGTTTCTTTTTGCGTATCCAATTTGGACTTTTCGGAGGCGCATTCCTTAGATTTGCTTTCACTTTGCTGCCGGAGCTTGTCCGCGGTTGACTTTGCTTTTTTCAGTTCTTCTTCGCCGGGGGCATTTTGTGATTTATTGGCGGGGGCGGGGTGAGTAAGAGATCCGCAAACGGGACAAGGCTCTCCCTCCTTCAATTCCTCAGCCATTATTCCCGCCTGCTCGTCGAGAAAGGCTTTGTTTTTATTGGAGTAGTCTTTATCGGCAAGCTCTGCCCTCTCGGAAATATCTTTATACTCATCTTGTAATTTTTTTAAGTTTTTTTCTGTTTCGTGATATTTTTTGAGAGAATCGCTAATGCTTTTTAGCCTTGTTTCTTTAGCTTCGGCGGTGGACTGCTCTCCCAACAGCTTCTCTATTTCTTCCCCTGCTGTGGAAAGTCTGTCACGCTCTTTTTTATAACTGTCAATGTTCTTGGATCTATCGTTTTTTAAGGATCTGTTTTCATCTATTTTCTGATTTTTCTTTTTGATCGTTTCGGTAAGCTGCTCTATTTCTTTTTTGAGGGCGTCAAGATCGTCATATTTTTTAAACTCGGTCTCTATCTTTGTTATTTCTTTTTGCGCATTTTCTGTTTCGGGTATTTTTGCTTGCTCTTTTTCCCACTTCTCTTTCAGACCCGGAAGTTTTTCCTTTATGTCGAAAAGCTCCTTTTCGGATTCCTCAAGGCGTTGTTTGGTTTTCTCGTGGGATTCTATGACAGCAAGCCTGCCGTTTACTTCATCTAATTGTTTATTAGCTTTTTCGATCTTTTCCTTCAGCTCATTATCAAGCTTTGTGTCCTTTGCTATCAGCTTTTCGATCAGGGGCAGTATATCGGCTTGCGGAAGATTGTCGCTTTTAGCTTTTTCCACCTCTGCGCCGAGATCGGGGTCGCTTTCGTCTGCCTTGATATCTTTGATAAACTGTTTTATGCTTTGATCGACGCTTTCAAGGCTTTTATATGCACTGTTTTTTTCCTCACCAAGCCTATTTTCCAGTTTTTCGTATAGGGTGGTATTAAATAGCTTGCGGAAAATTTCCTGTCTTTCCTTGGTGCTGGCAAGAAGCAGCTTGCGGAAGTCTCCCTGAGCGATCATAGCTATCTGCAGAAATTGTTCGCGGCCGATCCCCATGATCTCCTTAATGGCTTCGTTAACGTTTGATATACTTGTTTCAGGCTGTCTGTTTTCATCTTTCGGATATATAAGAGATGCGCCCGGCTTCTGTGTGGTGTAGCCGTCACCGCGGATGTTGGGACGCTCATATCCGGGGTTGCGTTTTACCGTATACTCCTTATTGTGGTAGGAAAAGACAAGCTCTACTTCGGTAGGCGTATCTTTTGAGGCATATTTTGAGCGGAGCATAGACGCGTCTCGGTTGTCGCCGCTTGCTTCGCCGTACAGGGCGTAGGTGATGGCGTCAAATATAGTTGTTTTTCCCGCTCCGGTATCTCCGGTTATCAGATACAATCCCTTTTCGCCCAGCTTGTTCAGATCCAATACCGTTTTGCCCGCATAGGAGCCGAATCCCGTCATTGTTAATTTTAAAGGTCTCATTACTTTTCCTCCTCCCAGATCTCTTTTATCAGATTTTTCATATAATCCGCCTGCTCATCGCTCATGTCATAACCGTTCTGTTCAGTAAAAAAGCATGAAAAAATGTCAAAAGGGGTCTTGCGGTCAAGGTCGGGAGCTTCGCTTATTACAGCGTTTGAATTGGTGCGTGTATTTTCGTATTTCGGCAGCTCCATTATCCTGGGGTATATGGGGCGCAGCTTGCCCATGGCGTCAAGGATCATGTCATCGTCCGTCAGGGTGATATATACATATTTTTCCCACAAGTTTTCTTTCTCATAAAATGACTTTGAGGTAATTTGCGCAAATGTGCCCTTTATCTCTACCATATCGTACTTGGGAACAAGAGGCACGGTGCGGACTAATAATTTGCCTTTCACCGGAATATCTACCACTGTGACAGATTTTTGACCTTTATTTACTTCGGACAAGGAATATTTCAGAGGAGTACCCGAATACCTGATCTTATCCGACCGGAAGTTCTGCGAGGTATGAAGATGACCGAGAGCCACATAATCAAATCCCTTTTCATCAAGAATTTCCTTAAAACGCTCAATATCTACTGCGTCCTCGTATTCCACCGTATTATCCTCAGAATTGATGTGACTGGCGGAAATATTTTCAGAGTCACAGTGGACTGCGGACTGGAGATTCTGATGCGCTACAAGAATGTTTCGCCTTTTTGGATTTGTTTTCATTTTTGAAATGGCGTATATTACCGCGTCGGTATATGTTTTGATCTTCTTTTCCGCCTCTGTTTTTTCGGTTTCCGGTTCGGTTTTTACTTCGGTTTCTGCTGCGTTTTCTGATTCGTTTTCTTTTTCGTTTTCTTTTTCGGTTTCTTCCGGGGCTTCTTCCTGAAGGTAGAAGCGGCGAACGATTGCCGGATTTACAAAGGGCAGCATAAAGATATCCACAAACTTTTTATCGTCATCCGAATCGTCTTTCAAATCGTCCTCCAAGGATATAGCCTCAACCTTGCCGTTATAGGTCTTTGAGAAATGTATTCCGCTGGTGTCCATAATGCGCGAGCCGAAGGACAGTCTTTCGGGAGAATCGTGGTTGCCTGCGATAGCGAATACGTTCAGCTTTTTCTTCGCCAATTGGAAAATAAAATCGTCAAAAAGCTGTACCGCTTCCGCAGGAGGAACGGATTTGTCGTAAATATCCCCTGCTATTATAATGGCGTCGGGTTTTTCGTCATCAATTATTTTGAGGATCTGTTTAAGGATATACTCCTGATCCTCCAACATGGAATATTGTTTGATCTTTTTCCCCAGGTGAAGATCTGATAAATGAATAAATTTCATTTCGGCTACCGTCTTTCTGCTGCCGTCCGGGATTTTTTTGATCATTTTTTGGATCGTTTTGGATCGGGCAGCGTTGTTTTTTGCAAAAAATGTCAAAATTGATACTATTATTATACAATATTTGCAATCTTTTTTCAATAAGATAAAAATATTTCAAATGAGAATTTCGCGGCGGTTGTTCGGGGCTGACAGCTCTTCAATGCAAATGGTCGGCTTTTCTACAAGCTGACGCCGTTTTTGACGGCTTTGCCGTCAAAAACAAAAATCGGGCAGAGCCTTGCTCTGCCTCGATTTTTAGATTTTCAGCTTTGCTGAAAATCATAGGCTTCTGATCTTAATTTAGGGTCACACAAGGGTGTGTGAGGTGTCGCCCAAAGCAGCCGCAAGGACGCGGCTGCCCAGAGCGACACTTCACACAAGGATGTGTGACATGTCGCTCCAAAGCAGCCGCAAGGATGCGGCTGCCCAAAGCGATATGATATAAGGAAACCCTGATAGTTCCCCCTAAGACCCCTTTCATTCCGAAAAAGAAAAGTTTGGACTTTTTCGATAGGTCGGACAGCAGATTTATCTACTGTCAAACTTGGTATTAGTATAAGCTGCGCATCTTGATATTATAGAAGTTTTGGGGAGATGTAATGGCAGTTTGTTCAATATTATTGGTTTTTGGAGTATCTTGATATTGATTTATTATTCTTTGTAATTATTTTCGGCAAGCAGATCCTCAAACACCTTCCCAATATCCTCGTCAAGGCATATGGAACGGTTTTTTATTTCGGGAGGACAAAAGGCTTCTCCGAAATTTATGCAGGAATATACCGATTTGGGATTGTCTGTGGTCATTTTCAGGAAAGGATATTTGATGATAACGGGTGTGTTCATGCCTACTCCCAGCTCCAAAAAAAGAATATGACAGTTTTCACGGCTGCGGAGGAAATTCTCGTAGCGGTCGGCGGCTGCGTACCAGCCCTCGTCTTGTACAAAGCTGTCGTCACAGCGCAGATTCATTGTCATTGGGGCGCCGCATTTGGGGCATTTGGGGATAAGCTCTGCGGGGATCTTCATGTCCTGCTGCTCTTTTACCATTTTGCGGACAGTATCTTCATTGTCGTAGGTGCTTTGGTGACAGGCTCTTGAGCATTGCCACAAGCCGTAGTCACCCTGGGTGTAAAAGAGGCGTTTTTTATCAAAGCCTGCAAGCTGGAATTGGTGGTCTACGTTGGTGGTGAGTACGAAGTAGTCTTTGTCCTTAACTAATTTTAAAAGATCGGCATAAGGCTTGCCAACCAGAACATCATAGCGGTTCACGAAGATCTGGCGCGACCACCACGCCCAAAATTCCTCCAAAGTATCAAAGGGGTAAAAGCCCCCCGAATACATATCGGTGATCTTGTATTTTTTGCGGAAGTCGGAGAAATGCTTTTCAAAGCGTTCTCCGTTGTAGAGAAAGCCCGCGGAGGCTGAAAGTCCTGCCCCTGCGCCTATGAGGACGGCGTCGGCGGTTTTCAGCTCCTCAGCCAACTTTTTTATATTATCGGAGTAGGTTTTTGTAGATCTCCAGGTCTGTTTGTTTGAAAACATTGAATATCACCTCTATATTGCTGTTGGTTTGGGTTTTGTAGTCTGTGACTGTGTTTATTGCGATCTCGGCGGCTTTGTCATTGGGGAAGCGGAATTCTCCCGTGGAGATGCAGCAGAAGGCTATGCTTTTTATATCGTTTTTCTCTGCCAGCTCCAGGCAGGAGCGGTAGCAGGAGGAAAGCTGTTCTTTGTGTGCGGCGGTGAGGGCGCCGCGGACAATAGGTCCTACCGTGTGGAGGACGTATTTGCAGGGAAGGTTGTATGCTTTGGTGAGCTTGGCTTTGCCTGTTTCCTCTTCACGGCCTTGGGCTTTCATCAGATCATAGCATTCCACTCGGAGCTGTACTCCCGAGTAGGTGTGAATGGCGTTGTCGATACAGCCGTGACAGGGGCAGAAGCAGCCTAACATTTGGCTGTTGGCTGCGTTGACTATGGCGTCGCATTTCAGGGTGGTGATGTCGCCTTGCCATAAGCAGAGGTTTTCTTGTATGGGGGTCAGGTCTTTTATATCGGTAATGCCTTTTTTGGCGGTTTCCTCTTGCAGATATCCGTCTTGTATTTTTAAAAATTCGGGGGTCGTTTGCTTGGGCATTCGGACGTTGAAGAGGGAGCGGAGGAGGGTTTTCTGCTCCTGTTCGTTTTTGGGGAGCTTTATGTCTTTGTATTCGGGGCTTTCTTTTAAAAGTTCTTTTATCAGGAAAATGCGTTTTTCTGCTTGGGTCATTTGGCAGCCCACCTTTCGGCTTTTCTCTTTATAATATTGTAGCATATTTGGTTTTGGCTGTAAAGCAGTTACTTTTTTGTAACTGTGGGGAAGTTTTGATTTTCTGCTTGACATTGGTATAGAAAATACAATATAATACTAATAGCCATTAAAAAGCAGATAAACTGCTTTTTTATGCCTTGCCGCACGCGGCAGGGCGAGGGAACATAGCTTCCTCGGGTATTGAACGCACATAACCTGCGCCTGGCGGCGCAGCTTCGGCTTCACCGAAGGATTTGATTTGTTGATTATATCCACAAATCAAATGGTTATTAGTATAATAATATTAGAAAAATTTTCTTTTTAACATTTCTTTAACATTTCCTAAACATTTCAAAAACATGGTTTCTGTAGAATATAGTCACAGAAGAACAAACATTCAAACATTTATGGAGGTTATCGAAATGAAAAAGAAAAATTTTGTTACACTTATCCTTTCAACCGTTGGCGGTCTTATCTTTGCTCTTGGAATGTGCATGTGCCTTTTGCCTGAATGGAACGCTTTTTCACAAGGCATTATCGCAGGGGCTGTCGGAGCCGTTATTTTGTTGATAATGGCTATCGTCCGTGTTAAGATGAGCGGCAAGCGTATTATTGTCAAGCTCAGCGGAAAGACTGTCGGAACTATTGCTCTCAGCGTTGCAGGCGCATTGATTCTTGGCGTTGGAATGTGCATGGTTATGGTATGGGATCTGATGATACCCGGGATCGCTGTGGGTATTGCGGGAATTATCGCGCTGCTTTGCCTTATCCCTCTTTGCAGAGGTATTAAGGACTGATATCAAGTTCTGCGGCAAGGTCGGCTTTAAAATATAAAAAAGGTCGGTTAAATCTATGTTCAGAATTTTGGTGGTCGAGGACGACAAGGAATTGAATCATGCCGTTTGCTCCTTTTTGGATCAGAACGGATATGAAGCCAAGGGCTGTACCGATGTTAATGAAGCTTATGACTTTATGTACGGCGGAACTATTTTCGATATGATAATTTCGGATATTATGATGCCGGGTATTGACGGCTTTGAATTTGCAAAAAACGTGAGGGAGTCAAACCCCGATATTCCCATTCTCTTTATGACAGCCAGAGATGATATTGCAGCCAAGCAGAAAGGCTTTAAGATCGGCATTGACGATTATATGGTGAAGCCTGTGGACCTTGAAGAGCTGCTGCTCCGTGTGGGGGCTGTCCTTCGCCGGGCAGGCATTGCCGCCGATAAGAAGATCGAGATCGGAAGTCTTGTTCTGGACGCTTCGGAGCATACCGCTTATTTGGGCGGTGAGGAAATTTCTCTTACCGTCAGAGAATTTAACCTTATATATAAGCTGCTTTCTTATCCCAAAAAGACCTTTACCCGTTCTCAGCTTATGGACGAATTCTGGGAGGGCGATTCTTCGGGACTGCGCACTGTCGATGTGTATATGACAAAGCTCAGAAACAAGTTTTCGGAGTGCGGGGAGTTTGAGATAGTGACTGTTCATGGCTTGGGGTATAAGGCGGTGTTGAAATGATCCGAGATAAGCAAAATGATCGGGATAGCCGAGAAAGCACAGACAAGGAAAGCAGATTTAAGAGAGCCTTTTCTTCCCTTTGGCGGTATGCGGTGTTTTTTCTGTTGATGTCCTTTGTTGTTACCTGCTGCATGCTGCTGTTTCTTGAGATCGTGAGCGGCGTCAGGGGCGAGGAGCTTACCAAAGAGGAAATTGAGCTGGCTGCCAAGGCTACCTTTCTGAATGTGATCTTACTGAGCCTGATCTGTACCGTTATCGACGGTATAAGAAGACAGTTTATGGTGAATAGACCTGTTAAGCGGATCACAAGCGCTGCCGAAAAGCTGATGCGGGGGGATCTTTCCGTCCGCATTGAGCCGTTGAAGGGGCAGCCTGCCGAGACGGGGTTCAATGAAATTATTTCCTATTTCAATAAAGCGGCAGAGGAATTGTCGGGGATAGAAACGCTGCGCACTGATTTTATCGCCAATGTTTCCCATGAGCTGAAAACACCTTTGGCTGTTATAAACAACTATGGCACTATTTTGCAGCAGCCGGAGCTTTCCGACGAAAAGAGGATCGAGTATGCCAAGGCAGTGACTGACGCTTCACGGCGGCTGTCCGAGCTTATCACAAATATTCTGAAGCTCAATAAGCTGGAAAATCAGGAGATCTGCCCCGCTGCGGAGGAATTTGATCTGGGAGAACAGCTTTGCGAATGTCTCCTTGCTTACGAGGAGGTATGGGAACGGAAAGCGTTGGAGATCGAAACGGATATTGAGGACGGCGTTATGGTTTACGCCGACAGGGAGATGCTTTCCCTTGTGTGGAACAATCTCTTTTCCAATGCCTTTAAGTTCACTGAAAAGGGCGGTACTGTGGGGCTTTCGGTGAAAGCCGAGGGCGACCTTGCGGTGGTCAGAGTTTTTGATACAGGCTGCGGCATCAGCAGGGAGACAGGGGAGCATATTTTTGAGAAGTTTTATCAGGGAGACACCTCTCATTCCGTTAAGGGGAACGGTTTGGGGCTGGCTCTTGTGAAGAGGGTCATTGATATAGTCAAGGGCGAGATCTCCGTTGAAAGCGAGCTTGGCAAGGGCAGCGTGTTTACTGTTAGGATCGGGAGAAAGTGATTTTTTAGATCGGGTGAAAACGGCTTGCAGAGATTTGAGAAAAATTTCTTTTTGATTTGGAGAGAGCTATTGTGGAAAAATTTAAGCAGATTTTAAAAAAGATATTTTTTCTTCCGCCCCTTGCTGTGGTGCTGATCGCTCTGCCCTCTTTTGCTTTTTGTATTTATGTTCTCTCTATGAAAATTGAGGGCGCGGTTTCTTATATTGCTTATATCCTGTCCGCTTACGCCTTAGTCATAACCGTTACGGGCTTTACCCGTATTGTCAGAGCTGTGCGTAAGGGTGTTAACGGTTTTGCCCTTGTGAGAAAGGTGCTGGCTCACCCTTTGGGCGGGCGGTATCTTACAGATAAGATCTTTCGGGCTGAGATCTCACTGTATACGGGCTTTGCTGTAAACATACTTTATGCGGGGCTGAAAATGTTTTCGGGCATAGTGTACGGCTCTGTTTGGTTTATTTCCCTGTCGGTGTATTATATTTTGCTGGCTGCAATGAGGCTGCTTTTGCTTACTCATACTCTTAAAAAGAGAGGTGTAAAGGATCTTGCCGCCGAGTATAGGCGTTATCGGCTGTGCGGGGCGCTGCTGGTGTTTATGACCCTGGCGCTGTCGGGTATTATTTTGTTTATCATTCGGCGCGAGGGCGGGTATGATTATCCGGGGGTGCTGATCTATGTTATGGCGATGTATGCTTTTTATTCCGTTATCAGCGCGGCTGTGAATATTGTGAAATTTCGGAAGCAGGCAAGTCCTGTTTTATCGGCGGCTAAGGCGGTCAATCTTACTGCGGCGCTGGTTTCTATGCTGGCGCTTGAAACTGCTATGCTGAACCAATTCGGCAGCGGTGATGACATGGTGTTCCGGCAGACCATGCTGGCGGTGAGCGGAGGGGTGTTTTGCGCGTTCATTCTCGGAATGGCGGTTTATATGATCGTTCACGGAGGACGGCGGGCAAAGGCTTCGGACAATGTTGATGTTATAGGAGGTTCTGATGGAGAAGAAGGAAAGCTTTAATTACAGCTATTCTGCAGCTCAGCAGGCTGAGATAAAGAGGATCAGGGAAAAGTATGTTCCAAGGGAGGAAAGCAAAATGGAGCGGCTGCGGCGGTTGGACGAGAGCGCGGCTAAGCCGGGAATGATCGCAGGTATTATTATTGGTGTGCTTGGTACTCTTGTTATGGGTGTTGGTATGTGCTGTACTATGGTTTGGGCGGACAGACTGTTTATTCCCGGGATAGTTATCGGGGTTTTGGGTATGGCTTGTATTGTGGCGGCTTATCCGGTTTATTCCTTTATTACAAAGAAGAAAAGAGAGAAGCTGGCGCCTGATATTATTCGGTTGACTGATGAGCTTTTGAAGTGATTTTTTGTATGGCGTGATGTAATAAAGCTGAGCGAAAAATAACGGGTTTTGTGTTGTTTTTAAAAATTGGGGGGCCGTAAAAAACTGCCCCTACAAGCTGACACCATTTTTAGCGGCAAAGCCGAAGGATTTGACAGTTGATTTTATCTGCTGTCAAAATGGGTATTGGGGCTTGTTTGAAAAATCGAAAGCACCGTCTTTTTTCAAACAAGCTCCGGTATAAGGCTTGACACTTGCCGATTTTTCCATTATAATAAACAAGTAACCTCATTGTGCGAACGCGGGGATCTTTGATCCGTGAGGAAAGTCCGAGCATCATAGAGCGGGATAACTGCTAACGGCAGCCGAGGGCGACCTTAGGGCAAGTGCAACAGAGATATACCGCTTTTGGGAGCTTGCTCCCGAAAGTAAGGGTGGAAAGGCGAGGTAAGAGCTCACCGGAGCATAGGCAACTATGCTGCCATGTAAACCCTATCCGATGCAACGCCGATTGGTACGGAGAGAAATGCGTCTGCTCGGCGTACTCCGATATAGGCGGCTTGATCCTGCGGGCGACCGCAGGAGTAGATAAATGTTCGTACACGACAGAACTCGGCTTATAGATGAGGTTATTGTATTGCTCCCACGGCTAAATCTTGAATTTTTTGCTTGTTTCTTTGCCGAAATACTTCGTCATAAAGCCTTGAAATATCGCATATTCCTGCGGCTTTATTCCTTGTCTTTCGACAAAGCTCCTGCGCAAAAATTTTCAAGCTTTAGCCGTGGGAGCAATATATAAAACATCGCTTACCCTTTTATGCAATTCCTGCGTAAAAAGGTAAGCGATGTTTTTATTGGGTGAGGAAAAATGAATGTTTTTGTTATCAGTATCAGTTAAGTCCTATGATCTCCGCTGTGCCGTCCTCGAAAATGCTTACTCTGTAAGCATAGGGGTAGTCGGGTTCGGTAAAGTAGGGTAACGCTTCGGATTCTTCCAACTCAACAGGCTGATCGTTTTCGATGCGGTAGTATTTTTCTCCCGCCTTGAATACGGCGCTGTCTGTTTCAGAGAATGTGGGGCTGTCGGAGATCTCTGTCAGTACGCCGTTGGGCATTAAGAGGAATACGGTGGTTTCGCCCTCGTTTTCGATCACTATTGCGGCTGTGTCCGAGGTGTTGTTTCTGATAAAGTGTACGCCCTCGGAGGGGTAGGAGGCAAGCTCGGTCTCGGTGCCGTCTGCGGTGCTTACTGCATAAAGCTTGGTAACAGCGTTTGCAGAGTCAATTACTGCTGTGTATATCGTTCCTGCGCTGCCCGAAATTACCGATACGGGATTTGCGTATTCCTTAATCAAAGCTATGTTGATGTCGCTGCCGCTGCGGTCTGCGTAGTAGATGTTGGCTTTCTCTGTGGATACGGTCTTTATTATAAGTCCGTTTCCGCTGCACATAACGGAGGTTATTTCGCTGTCGCCCTGTGTTATGGCGCTGATGTCGGTCTCAGTCAGTGTTCCCGATGCGCCGTCTGCGCAGAACAAGCGGTTCCTGCCCTTGGTGTCGCAGGCTGTGATGTACAGCAGAGAGTTTTGTGTATCTGTGCAGCCTATCTTTGCGTCGTCAGCATAGAATGTGGTTTCAAGCTGTAATTCTCCCTCTGCAAGCTTATACAGTCTTATGCTGTCCGAGGTGGTGACTATCAGCTTGTCATTGCTGATGAACTGCGCCGTTTTTATGTCAGCTACAGGGATCATTACGGTGGTTGGGTTCTCGGGATCTGTGGGTTCTGTTTCCGTCTGTGTGATATCTGTGGTCTCTGAGGTCTGAGGTGTGTCGGAAGATGTGCTGCCTGTGTTGTCGGTTATGATTATCTCGGCTACAGTACCCTCGGGTGTGGTGGTGAAGGTTATGTCCGTTACAGGCTGTTCCTTGCTTACATAAGGAACAAAGCTCTTGTCGGTGTATTCGCTGCCCTCTACCGGTTCTGCAAGGGAAACTATTTTAAGGCGGTTCAGTTCTTCAAACAGCTTGGCGGGAGCGGTTATTTTTGCTCCTCTGAATTTAAGCTCGCTGCTTGTTTTGTCGCTGTATTTGTAGTATTTTCCGTCTGTGGTGTAAAGCAAAGACAGCTTTATATCATTGTTGTTGTCAATGGCAGAGAAAGACATAAGTATCTCGTTGAGAGTGTGTTCTTTCTCAAAGGATACATACATATCCATAACTTCGTTTTTGGCTGATAGCTCTTCAAAGCGCTGCTGGGCGGCATATACGCGTTCAATGGCTGAATCAAGTCCGCTGTCTACAATATCAACTCCGGGCCCTGGCAGCATATTGACTGCGAAAACTACCGCTACTGCAGCCGCCGCGGTGCAGGCTGCTGTGCAGGTGATGATTTTCAGGGGCGAGGAGGTCTTTTTCAGCGCTCTGCGCTTGGCTGCGCATTTTACTTTTTCCGTGTCTACTGTGTAAGTCTGCATCAGCTCTCGATAAAACTCTTTTTTATTCATGACAGTGCTATGCCCCCTTTCCTATAGTCTGAATTTTTTCTTTTGCCGTTCAATGGTGCGGTACAGCTTGTTTTTTACCGCCGAGAGGTTCATGTTCAGCTCCTCGGCAATATCTGCAAGCTTCATATCGCATACAAAATATAAGTAAAAGATCTTTCCCGTTACCTCATCTGCGGTGGCAATGTCCTCAAATATTTCGCGGGCAAGAAGCTTGTTGCATAATACGTCGTCAAAATTCTTCTGAGTTTTTGACATTTCGTTTTCGATCATCACCATTTGCTCATCGGTGTAGTCTGAAAAGCTCTCGGTAACGCCGGATTTTTTCTTTGAAGCGTAGTAGGTCTTGATCTCGAATTTCGCTATGCTCACAAGGAACGCTTCGGGGTTGTCTATGTCGTTATATCCCTTTTGGAGAATACGCTTGTAAAATCGGGCGTAGATATTCTGCAAAATATCCTCTGTGTCAAGAATATTTCCGCACTTGCTGATGACGAATTTGGTAATTGAATTTACAGTCTGATCGTAAACAGTGTTGAAATACGCTTCCGGAGCGCTTTCTTCTTTTCGTTTGGTTCGGTTGATCAAGCTCAGAGCGTATTCACCTCGCTTTCGACCTTACACTTGGTAGTAAGGTTTTTTTCTGAAAAAGTTTCATTTTTTTAAAAAATATTGGATATATTGGGCGTTTTATTTTTTTATTACTCAATATATTTGGTTCGGCTTATGATTTTTCCTGCTGTCCAAAGGATCGCCGCAGTTATTACCGCGAAGAGGACAAAAAAGTTTATCTCGCTGTGCCAGCGGAGGAAAAGAACCGCGCTGTCGCCGATGATGGCAAGGGCGATCTCATAAACAGGAAAACCCGATATACTGTCATTTTTAAAGAATCTGTAAGACATAACAGTGAAGCAGGCTATCAAGCCCAGGGAGACCCATATCTGCGTTACGCTGAAGGCTTGGCATAATTTACAGCTGCAGGTGGTGTCGTATATAACGGGGATCGACATGGAAAATGCCGTTATGTATGCAAAGGTGAGACACCTTAAAGCGCCTTTCCCTTTGGCTTTAACACACTCTGCGGTATAAATTCCCATAGCTGCTAAAAGAAAGCCGTAGGAAACAAACTGTATTGGCGCGATAGTGCCGCGGGTGTGGACCATGCCGCTGACAAGCAAAATTCCCGCTGCGACCGAGGGGCGCAAAAAATCATTGCCGTTTTTTGGAGCGCTGAATTTGAATATTCCGCTGTTCCCGATAAGCAGATACCCCCAGCCCGCGGCAATGGAGACAATTACGAGACCGCTTTTAAATCCCTCATAATACGGATTGCCTATAAATATGAATGGCACCTGTGAAAAAAGGCTTATGACCCTTTCGGCAGTGAGGATCACAAAATATAATATGAAAAACGGGCTTTTCAGAAGCCGGACGGTGTTGGTTTTTTTCAAAATAATTGCTCCTTGTGATTTTTTAGGTGATTTTGGTTCTTTAAAGGGGAATAGTACAAAATGGGGCTGTTTTTTACAGCCCCTATAAATATTTTATCTTGTTCCCGCTCTGAATTTTACTTCGTTGTCGGAGTCAAGGTAATAAACTGACGCTCCGTTTTCTACCTGGTTTTCGTAAACCGTGTTGTACAGCTTTAAGGTAACGCCCGGGAAGCAGCGTTTGTGAACTATCAGCTGCAAAAGACGGCTTTTTGCAAGGATCCTTTCGTTCTGGTCGATTTTTGCAGTCATTTCCGTCATGGTGTTGCGCTCGTTCATGATAAACTTGAAGGCCTGCTTTCTTGCGTGTTCCTGCTGGTCTGTAAGCTCCTGGACGTTTCTCAGATCGTTTAATTTTTCATAGAGAGTTTTAAGCTTATTGTAGTTTTCGCTTAAGGTCTTGAAGTTGTCCTTTAGCTCCTTGTGGCTCTTCATCAGGACGGCAGTGTTGCCTAAGTTGATGATAGTCTTGGTGTAGCTTTCAGAGCCTACCTGGTTGGCGGTTATGTTGTGGTATGCTATACATTCGCCGCCGATTATTACGCCTTTGCCCGATACTACTTTCACTTCGCCCTCGCAGAGGACTTCGCAGTTTATCAGGGCTTTGGTTTCCAGATCGCCGCCGCAGTATATTACGCTGTTTTCGCTGAAGGACATTTTTATGTTGTTTTCGCAGTTCAGCTTTGCATAGACTGCGCCGCCGCTTATGATTATAGCTTCGGAGGCTTCTACAGTGGCGTTGTTGACATTCTGCTTGATGTCTACCTTTTTGCCCTTTACGCGGAAGCCGTCGCTTATGCCGCCCTTGATTATTACATCACCTACAAAGTCGATGTTTCCTACCGACGCGTCTACGTTGCCCGAAATGGTGACAACATTGTCTACCACAAATTTGTCTTTATCCCAGCGGAGGTTGCCGTCGGTAGCGGCGAATATCTTGCTTCCGTCGTTGCTGAGGACTGTGCCTGTTCCCACCGTATATCTTGCAGGAGTGCCGTTGGTGCATTTTATATCTTTTCCTCTTATGTCATTTCCGGGAGTGCCCATGGTGTTGGGCTTTATATTGGCTATAAGAGCGCCTTTCATAATGTTGCGCACTCTGCCCAGCTCGCGGAAGTTCACTATTCCCGTTTCCTCGTCAATGGTGGGCCTAAACTCTGATTTTGTTTCAAATAAATAGGTTATCTCGCCGTCAAGTCCGTTTGCCGGAGGAACAGCCTCTGCCACTACCACGCCCGAAAGGTGTTCGCCTGCATAGTCAACGCTCTCCCTTACCGCCTGTTCGTTTATGTGGGCGGTAACTCCGTTGTTTTTCAGTTCTCTCATTACGTCGTCGTAGGTAACGGCTCTTCCTCCGTTGGGCTTGGTAACAATGACCTTTGCCCACAGGTAGTCGTCATCTACCATAACTGTTATTTGTCCGTCCAGGACGATCATGTCTAAGTTGTTATTCATAAGCATTCCCTCACTGCTGATTTTGCGTTATCTTAAGAAAGCTGCGCAGGCGGTGATCCGCTTGGATCGCTGCGCTGTTTTTTAATCTTCACTGTATAATTCGTAAGCGTTTTCAAATTTGGCATTGGTCTCTCTGCACTTGTTCAGGGCTTTTTCAGCCTGTTCGTACAGCTCGTTGAAATCCTTGTCTGCACATACCGCGGAGCCGCCTGCGCTGACGGTGATGTTTACCAGTCTGCCCTCTATCTTGACAGGCTGTATAAAGGATTTGAACAGCGCTTCTATCTGGTTTTTAGGCCAGCCCATTCTGTTGTCTGCTTCGTGCATTGCGATAACAAAGGTGTCGTTATCCACTCTGCCTACTGCGCACAAGCCTCTTTGACGTTCCCAAAGGGCGCCTACAAAGTATTGGAGAACCAAGTCGCCGAATTTGAAGCCGTATTCGTTATTTATAAAGTGGAATTTGTTGATATTGAAAATCACTACCGCTCTCGGCAGTCCGTCGCCCAGGTTGGAGTTGAATTCCGCTTCTACCGCAGAACGGACGTAAGCGCCTGTGAGACTGTCGGTGTTGGGTTGGTATAGTAGTCTCAGCTCGTCTTTCTTTTGCTCGTTGATGCTCTTTATCCTGCCAACCACTCCCGTTACCGTTCCATGCCGGGTGCTGGTCACTTGAGCCTGATGCTCTACCCAGATGTAATCGCCGTTGACGTTTTTGATCTTGTATTCATAGGTCATTTTATGTTCGGGCATTATCATCATGTGGTTGTAGTCAAAAAATCTGTCGATAAAGCCCTCGCGGTAATCGGGGTGGATACGCTCCCAGAAGGGGCGCCTTTCTCCGTCAAAGTCAAACATATTGCCTAAGCCGAACAGCTCTTTGGCAGGCTGGGGGGTAAGGCAGTTGAGCTTGTTGTCGGGAACGTTTACATCATATATTACATCGGTCTGGTCATTGAGCAGGAACTGGATCTTTACTCTGCCTGCCTGGATACGGTCGGAAAGCTCCATTTCCTCCTGAATATCATGAACTGTGCCTACTACTGTGATGCGGTGGTTTTCGTCCTCTACAGGGCTGCCCTTGATTATGACTTTAACTGTCTTTTGGGGGTTCAGCTTAAGATTGCCTGTGATGCTGAAGTCTTTTGTGGATCCGTCTCTGACAGCTTTCAGACCGTGGTCGAAATTTGCCTTTGTATCCTCGGAAAGCAGGTTTCTTATATTGTCGGTCTTGTCTAAATCGTTGTAGCCGTAGGTGTGGCTCCAGTAATTTCCGTAGAAAAGCTTTGCGGAATCGTCCGTTATCTGCCAGAAGATCTCGTTGGAGAGCTTGTGCTGAGCGGAAACTACGGACATCAGACCGGCGGCTTTCGTGGAAGCTTCGGTCTGCTCACATACCCAGCGTGTGATCTGTTCGGGGGTGGGCTCTCCGTCGTTTATCTGCATCAGCGCCTCCGCCTTGTCGGGTGAAAAGGCTGTCAGTATCTGATTCAGGGAATCGTCATAGTGCTTTTTGGTGCGTTTGAAAAGTTGAGCTACCACTAAATCGAAGAGAGCGAAAAGGATCGCCAAAAGCGGGGTGAGCCAGCAAAGTATGAACAGATCTATATTGTTGACCGCTAAAATTATGAAAAGCCCCGTAGCTGTCAGGGAAAACAGCGCAAAGGTCAATATGTATAAGGGGATAAGCCGCATGGTGTGTTTGTTCTTCATTTCGCTGCGCTCACAACCTTTTCCTTTAGTATTGGTTTATTATGAATGTGTTAAGACAAATTCTTTATACCCATTTTATTATACTTTAAAAGTGGGATAAAGTCAAGAGGGTGTAAAAAAGATACCCTTTATTTATGCTTTTGGGAAAAGCGGGCTTCTGCCTGCACGATTTTTATGAGAGAACCCAAACCGGCGCAGCTTTCTTTGGTGCATAAAATAAATAGATCAAGTTAATACTCTTACTTTTTTTACTCCCCACATTTTGAGCGCCGATATTTCTTTTTCGGTAAAAACCTCTCCAGGCATAATTACGGGAACGCATGGAGGGCAGGGGGCGATGATCGCTCCGCAGATTTGATCTTTCGCATTATCCAGAGAAATTTCCTTTGAAGGGGAAAAGACGGCTTGTGAAAGCGACATTGCTTTTTGGGGGATAGAAAGAGCGGGGAGAGGGGTTTCTATGGGGGTTCTTTTTGGAATGTTTTTGAATGCCTCTAAAATTTTTGGGAAATCTGCGGGAGGCTGGGCGGTGGAGAAAAGCAGGACGGTGTATTTTTGGTCGGCGTATTCGCAGATTATGTTGTTTTCTGCAAGGGCTTGGCTGAGGGCGAAACCGCTGCAGCCTTGTTTCTCTGCGTCTACCGTTATCCTCATGGGGTCGCTTTGGCAGAGAACTGTTCCTATGCTGCTTAAATTTTCTTTGAGCCGCTCGATAAGATACATTGTGTTTTCTGCTTTGTCTCTCTCAAGAGCGATATGTCTGTTGCAGAGATCGAGACTTTCCAAAATAAGATAAGAGGGGCTGGAGCTGCCGAAAATGCTCATCATCTCTTTAGCCCGCTCGGTGAAAAATGAGGGGGCAGCTGCGCTGATGTGGAGATAAGCGCCCCCCGTCAGGCAGGGAAGGGTTTTGTGGGCACTGTCGGCGGTAAGGTCGGCACCTTGCAGCAGGGGGTGGTCATGGGTAAAGACGCGGTATGCGCCATGGGCATTATCCACCAAAAGAGGAAGGGCATGGGCTTTGCAGACTTGGGAAAGGGCGGCGATGTCACACTGTCCGCCGTAGTAGTCGATGCTCTGGGCGAAAACGCAAAGGGTGCGATCTGTGATGACAGATCCCAGAGATCGGGGGGTGATCCGGCAGGAAAGGAAGGAATCAGGCTCGATCCAGTCTATGTCGAGGTTCAGAAGAATGCAGGCGGAGACAAGGCTTTTGTGACAGTATCTTGATGCGGCGACACGGTTTTTGGTTGGAGCGTAGGCTTTTGCAAGAGCCAGCATGGTTTGTATGGCGAGTGTGCTGCCGCCGCAGGAGTAGAGAGTCTTGGCCGAGCCGAAAAGGGCTGCTGCGGTATCCTCGGAGGCTTTTATTATGCCTGAGCTTTCAAAAAGGCTGTCGGCGCCGTCTATTTCGGTTATGTCTTTGGGGTTTTCTTTGCCGCCGGGCATGTGGCAGCGGACGGGGTTTTTGGCTCCATATCGGAGGAGGAAGTCATGAATGGGGGTTTTGATGTCGTTCATATATGCTCCTTAAATAATGTCATATATATACTATCATAATATATAACATGCGTCAATGAAAAAGTGGCAAATTAGGGAGCTGTTGCATATATTAACCAAAAGAGGGGTAAAATAACCTTGTGAAATTGGCAAATTCACTTGTTGACAAAGAGTTGGGAGGGTGATATAATATATAAGCACTCAGCCGAGGGGCGAAAAAAGTCAGAACCAAAGAGATTTTGAAAAAACTTGAAAAGATTTTTGAGAAATTTTAAAAAAGGTATTGACAAAATAAGCCAAGCGTGATATAATAATCAGGCACTCGACGAAGGAACCGAAGAAGTTCCCGGAAAAAGGAAAAGAAATACTTGAGAAATAAATTTGAAAAAAATTCAAAAAAGTTTCAAAAAGGTATTGACAAATCCAAAAAGATGTGCTACAATGTATAAGCTGTCCCGAAAGGGAAGCTGCTCCTTGAAAATTGAACAGTATTGATAAGAATTATGTAACCTGAAAATTCAAGTAATAATTCTGGACAGACAATAACAAATGCAGAAATGCAAGTTAGCGTTTGAAAAGAGCTAAAAAGATTTGAGAGCCGAAAGGCTTTTAAATACAAACTTTAAAGAGTTTGATCCTGGCTCAGGACGAACGCTGGCGGCGCGCCTAACACATGCAAGTCGAACGGTGAAGGGGAGCTTGCTCCCCGGATCAGTGGCGGACGGGTGAGTAACACGTGAGCAACCTGCCTTTCAGTGGGGGACAACAGTTGGAAACGACTGCTAATACCGCATAACGTGCCTAGGGGGCATCCCTTGGGTACCAAAGATTTATCGCTGAAAGATGGGCTCGCGTCTGATTAGATAGTTGGTGAGGTAACGGCCCACCAAGTCGACGATCAGTAGCCGGACTGAGAGGTTGAACGGCCACATTGGGACTGAGACACGGCCCAGACTCCTACGG
>JAAVIE010000026.1 GCA_014799325.1 Oscillospiraceae bacterium | reverse complement strand
ATGACCTTGTCATACATAATATCGTCCTGCTTGATGACCCTGTCAACGCCGGGAGTGGACTTGATAAGCTCCATTCTTTCCTCAAAAGGAATAGCAGGGAAGCGGTCGAACTTCACCATTGCCTCATCGGAAAGCACTCCGATAATGACCTCGCCGTACTCCTTGGCTTTATTTATGATATTCAGATGTCCGTCATGGATAACATCTGTTGTAAAGCAAGCATAAACCTTCTTCATAAAACCTCCTATTACTTGTAGATTGCAGGAATTGAGATATTGTAATGTACCAGCGCTTCCTTAAATACCTTAAAGAAGTCCTCAATATCCTGCTCGTCAATGGCTCCCAAAGCACAAAGTCTGAATGTATTTGTGGTGGAAATTTTTCCGGGATAAATGGTAAATCCCCTCTCATAGCAATAATCATGAACCTTCATAAAATCCCAGTTAGGATCGTCGGGATAAATGACGGAAACCACAAGCCCTGCCTGCCATTCTCTCTTGATAACGTCCTTAAAGCCCAATTCTTCGATCCCTTTATGGATAGCCTCAAACACGCGGGTGTGTCTTGCCCACTTGTTTTCCTCACCCTCTGCCCAATACTCCTTCAAAGCCTGTATTGTGGAGTAAATGGTCTGCACAGGAGGAGTGAAGTGCATCTCCCCTGTCTTTTCAAAAAAGTCATACTGCAAAAACAGATTGCAGTAATAGGATCTTTTGGGGTACTCAGCCGACTTTTTGATAATATCCGTTCTGCCGATCACAAAGGACAGTCCTGTCATAGCCATAAGACCCTTTTGCGCGGAAGCCATGCAGAAATCTATATTTTCCTCATACACATTTATAGGGCGCATAGCGTAGGTAGAGGTGGTGTCAACTGTAAAGACAGCATTGTACTTATGCGCCAATGCTCCGATCTCGCGGATAGGGTTAAGGACGCCTGTTCCCGTTTCGTTGTGGGTAGTGTGTACCAAAGCAATATCGGGGTTTTCCTTCAATGTCTTTTCCACAAGCTCAATGTCGGCAGGACGGTCAATAGGCATCTGCAAGTCAATATGCGGCATACCGTAATACCGGCATATCTCCACAGCTCTTGCACTGTAAGCGCCGTTATTGACTACAAGAATTTTCTTTCCCTCGGGCAGCAGGGAATTAAGACAAACGTCAATATTTATGGTACCCGAACCGCAAAACAGAACGGAGGTATAATCCTCCGTCCTTCCGTGAACGATCTTCACCAGATCATCTCTCAGCCCTTTCATCATAGAGCCGAACTCCTTTTCTCTGGGGCAGATATCGGGAACCACCTGCGCCATTTTTACCGTGTCGGTGGTGGTGGAAGGACCGGGATTAAGCAGAATATTTCTTTTGATTTCCATAAAATTCTCCTTTAAATATATCTTTGACAGAATTTTAGCAAATATTAACTGCGTTTCATTATAGCACAATCAAAAGAATAATGCAACAGAAAATTTAAATAAATTATAGTAATTTGTTTTCATATATCAGTGCATTGTGTAAAAATGAAACAACATTTTGATAAATCTGTGAAAAACGTTCTAAAATTAAGTAAAATAAAACGGAGCCTTCCGAAGAAGACTCCGAGTTACCGCCGCGCCGTCGCATGATGAAATAAAAACCCGCTTTTGAGCAGGGTGGGTAAGATCGCCTCGCAGGTTCACGCTCCCTTCGTCCGCAGTACGGGAGGTCTGCAATCCGCTGCAATGGAGAAATCCCTTTTAACTATGTGTTGGATTTTATGAACCATCACACTAACAAAACGAAGCAGTGATTTTTTAAATTTGTAAAAGGAATATAATTTGAAAATTCATTTAAAATCATCTGATTATATTTTGGAGCAATGCCCGCAAAATATACTTGCCAAATTTACTTGGAATATGTGCCAATTATTTTCAGCTGTTGTGATCATGACCGCAGTCACAGTCGTCATCACCGCAATCGCAGTCATCGCCGAATACGGTTTCTAAATGTTCGATAAATGCTTGACCAACTTCGTCATACAGCTTGTCGTCGTCAACGGTGGCAAGCATATATTCGCCGTTTTCCTCAACTTCCTTTAAGATAAGGAATTCCAGATCCTCACCCTCCATTTCGTCCTCCTCGGTGTAGGGAACGAGAGCAACATAATTCTGATTATCGTAGCAAATGGCGTCAATGACTTCAAAAGGTTCGCCGTCAAGATCAACTATCTGAGGCTCGTACTCCTCAAATTCTTCATTTTCTTTTTTAATTTCTTCTGACATATATCCGCTGCCGCAAAATTACGGCGATCTCCTTTCAGAATTTTTTCAGATTTTTGTTCAAACACTTTGTTAAAAAGACTTGCCGAGCAATATATCTTTTCACTCAAACAACATTATAATTATATTATAAATCGCTTCTTATGTCAAGAGAAATATTTTATTTTTCAGAGTTTTTTAATGAAATCTATAAAAAATGCTACAAAAACTTTCAACAAAAGTTAAAAATTATATACAATATAACTATAGAAAAACTGTTGACAATTGCGCCCCCTTGTGGTATTATATAATCAAGGAAAGGGAAACAAGAAAACCTCAAAAAACTCATCAAAAAAGGCTCATTAGTACAAACGAATCGCTGATGAAAGACAGGATCGATTTAAGGCTAAGGCGGATTTTGAGGGAACTGCAAAAAACGGAAGCGTTAAGCAGGTCTTCCAAATAACGTCAGATAAAATGATCGGAAAATTGCAGCAAATGTTATTTCTTCCTACGACGGATCAACCCGAATATACCGCTTATGTCATCACATAAAAGAACGAGGTATAGGGAGAGTAGATCCCATATACAGCCTGACAGCTGTATAAATACTATCGGGAAAGGCGGCGAGTCCAATGGAAACAGAAACATCACAGAACGGGTTTTATATTGAGGCTCGTGCTTATGATGAAGATTAAGACAGCGTGACCTGTGAAAACCTCAACTCAAACGGCTGAAGAGTTTTCAAGGCGGCTCAAGCAGAGCATTTAGCTCAATAGAAAGTCAAAGCATTTAGTCCGGTATAAAAACCTTTTATGTCGCAGATAAAAAGCTCTGCGAAACCGCCAAGGGCGATAAAATAAAAGGCAATTTGGTTTTTGACCCTGTTAATTAAAGAAATGAGAGTGATTCCAATGGAAGGCGAATACTTACCTTTGTAGGATCGTTTCAATCTTAATTAAAAAAATGGGAGTGATTCCAATGGAAAGCGAATACTTACCTTTATAGGATCGTTTCAATCTTGATCAAAGAAATGGGAGTGATTCCAATGGAAGGTGAATACTTACTTTTGTAGGATCGTTTCAACTGCTGTTAGAGGGGATTACGCCAATGGACTACTAAAACTGACAATTGAATATAGTGAGCAAGGGCTGTGAAAATAGCCCTTGCTTTTATGTTTGAAAAAATAAAAAGGGCTGTTTTTTTCACAGCCCTTTTTTATGCTTTCACATTAACTTTTAAAGCCCTTGGTATTCGCCGCCGTCATCAGCGCCACTCTCGGTATCGACTGACACCCCATACTCATCAAGATCCAGCCCGTCACCCTCAGCGGCAATAATAAACGAGCCGCCATTTCCTTCAACATCATCACCGTCAAACTTAAACTCATACTCATAAACAGTCTGACCGTCCTCTTCATAAGTACGGCACTCGCCCTCAACCTCGCGCTCCTCTCCGTTTACCGTCACCTTAAACATCTTAGTAAATGACTGAAACAGCTCGCCGTCCGTTGCGGCGTTAGCGGAAACAAGGGAACCTGCTCCCAAAGCTGCTACTGCTGCTGCGATAACAAAAGGCTTTACTATATTGATCTTTTTCATAGGTTTATCCTCGCTTTCTTTTATTTCCTTCAAAACGGCGGCTTTGATCCTGTCCGTTCTATCAGATGAAAGCTCGCTCGTGTTTAAAAGCTCCGTATTCTCAAAAAATCCGTCAAACATTCTCAAAGCCCCTTTCTTTCAAGTAATTTTTAAGTTTTTCCCTGGTTCGGGTAAGCTTGGACCGCACTGTGCCGTCCTTTATATCCATAACCAATGCTATATCGGAGGTTTTCTCGCCGTAAAAGTAAAACCGCATAAAGATCTCCCTTTCCTCCGCCGAAACTGTCTTAAGCCCCTTATCAAGGCACTTTAACGCTTCTGTCAGCTCAACGCTTTTTTCAAGGTCGAAATCGTCCGCCGCCTCAATATCCTCTATATCCTCCGCGGGAGGCCGCAAGGCTCGGAAACGGTTCTTTACCGCATTCCTTGCCACTGCCGATATATAGGGCTTAATTCCGCATTTTGGATCAAGGCGCTGTCTGCTCTGCCACAAGCGAATAAAAACATCGGCAGTGGTTTCGTCAATATCGTCCTCGGTGAGCATTCCTCTTGAAAAATTCCTGACCACCGTACACACATAAGGCGTAAACTCGGTCATCACCTTTTCCAAAGCGGCAGGGTCTCCCTTTTTAAAGGCAGACACAAGTTCCTTTTCGTTCTTCATGTTATCCTCCGATTGCTGCGCAGCTGAGGGGGACGGTTCCTTTTCCCCTTCGCTTACATATACACGGATATTTTTAAAATGCTGCAATATATTTTACATATTTTTTCAGATTAGTCAAATTTTATTTCGGAAGCTATGTTTCACACCATAAAATCCCCTTGACATTTGAAGAAAATTCTGCTATATTTAAGTATAACAGCAAATCCATTTAGCTTATACAAAGCTAAAAAGATAAGCTAACAAACTTAATTAAGGTATAAGCGTATTATACAATTTTCAAAAGCGATCTTATGCTTTAGGAGGAAGAAATGAAGTTTAAAAAATTAGCGGCAATCATGTTGTCCACAGCTCTGCTGCTCACCTTTACCGCATGCAGCAACACGGAAAATAACCCCTCTGACACAGGCACACCCACACAGGGTTCAAGCGCAAACACAGATGGCACAGCAGGAGGAGATGGCACTCCCGCAGAAACAGACGGTAACGAGCCCTCACAGGGCAGCCTTGCTACTGTAGCGGAAGAAGCACCCCCTTCAAACGTTCCCGATCTTAACGATTACAGCTATGCGGACGGCGCAGCAGATACCGAATACGTTATAGACAACGGCATCACCGACAGAATGGTAGCACTGTCCGAGCTTAACCTCGGCAACACCGTCCGTCTTGCAAACGCCATGAAAAAGGCAGCCGCAGGCGAGGAGATCACTGTTTCCTTTATAGGTGGATCTATCACCCAGGGCTCTTCCGCGGGCGATAACGACTGTTATGCAAAGCTGGTTTATGAGTGGTTCTGCACCACATTCCCCAGCGCAACAGTAAATTACAACAGAGCGGGCATAGGCGCCACCGGCTCCTACATAGGCGTTCACAGAGTAGAGCGCGATGTTCTCTCCAACAACCCCGATGTAGTTTTCGTTGAGTTCTCCGTAAACGACACCACCGAAAACACCAGACGTGACGTTGACAGCTACGACAGCTTACTCAGAAAGATCTGGGGCAGCGATTCCAAGCCTGCTGTCGTTTGCATCGGTATGACCCAGGAAAACGGTACTTCCGTACAGAACTACCACTACGACATCGCAAAGAGCTACGATCTTCCCTTTATCTCCTACAGAAACGCGATCCTTGACGTTATCAATAAGGGCTATATAAAGTGGACAGATATTTCTGACGACAACATTCACCCCAACACCGTCGGACACAAGGTACTGACTCAGATAATCACCCACTATCTTGACAAGGTAAACAGCGAAAAGGACACAGTAGACGGTGCAGAAAGCGACTTCTCCACCGCATACACCTCCGATAAATATACAAACGCCGTTACCCTCACACCCAACGAAATAACAGCTGTTGACGAAACAGGCACCTTCAAGGAAAGCAAGGACAGCGTTTTCAGCAATATGACCGGCTACTGGATGGTAAGAAAGAAAGGCGGCTTCGACGGCGCTAAGCTTGTATTCAACGATGTTGAAGCTAAAAATGTAGGAATACTTTACGGCAGAATGACAGGCGGCGGCACGATCCTTGACGTTTATATAGACGGAGTATTGGCTAAGTCTGTTGACACCCGTTTCCCCGGAGGCTGGGGCAACTACGCAGAGGCTGCTCATATCGCTTCCTTTGAAGAATCCGCTAAACACACCATTGAGATCGTACCCAGAGACGAGGAAGACGCATCTATGATCTACATCAGCGGCTTGCTCATAAGCTAAAATTTTAAACCTGTATTATAAAAGGCTTTGCACAGATCGGAAAAATTTCCGAAACAGCGCAAAGCCTTTTTTCTTTATATCTGAGCAAAGCCGATTTTCTTCGACACCTATCAACATTTTAGATCACATATCAACAATTTAGAATACAATTCCTCATAATTCCTATAATATCTTACTTGAAACTTTTTTGGAAAAACCTCATAAAACGTTGTTATAAGCTGTTTTACGCGGATATTGGCAAATTTCGGTTTTTCTTGGAAAAACATATTGAAAAAAACAAAATGTTGCGGTAAAATAATGACTGTCGATACAACATATCGAAAAAACAGCAAAAATATACTAATCCCACAGTTTTAAAAGGGATTAGTAATAACACAAAAATGGCGGCGGGTCATATCAACTCACCGCCCCGTGAAAGGAAGGTTCACAATGAAAAATAACGGTTGCACATTTATAGCGTCATCTTTACATGATCTCAGCTTCGGATACGACTTTGAAAGCCCCGAATGCAGCTATCTGATATCGCAGCTGAATGAGAATATAGCTGAAATTTACAGATCGGGAGTGAGGGATTTTTATTCGGTCTGCGAAGAGGGGGTTGACTTATGGGCAGCGGAAAAAGTCATTGGTCTTATTAAAGGGGATAACAGCGTAAGACTTCACTGCATCCTGCCTTTTGAGGAACAGGCGGCAAAATGGCAGCCAAGCCTCCGCGAGCTGTACTATACTGTGCTGGAGCAGGCGGAAAGCGCCGAGTTCGTTTCCCTCAGATACCGCGACGACTGTATGAAGAAAGCCCGTTACCGCACCCTGGATCAGTCGGGGTATGTTATTTCGGTATGTGAATCAGAGGAGATGAGAGAGTATAAAAATTACGCTTTGGGGAAGGGGATAAAGCTTGTTGATATTCGGTCGGAATATTCCGATGCTTTTGAAAGAACAATAAGATCGGCAAAAGTTGGCTGATAATAAAAAGGGACTGCATTTTTTACAGTCCCTTTTTGTTATCGGAAATCACAATTATCAATACAAGCTTCCGTAATTAGCGCAAGCCCTATAATCCGCACCCTCAAGATCCTTAGTGCCAAAGGAAGTCCAAGCGTGAGGACGGTATATCCTATCCTCGGAAATATTATGGAGCGAAACGGGAATTCTCAGCATAGAAGCCAAAGTGATCATATCCGCGCCCACATGACCGTAAACAAAAGCACCATGGTTAGCGCCCCAGTTAGCCATAACAGAGTAAACGTCCTTAAAGCTGTCGGTTCCTGTAAGAATAGGAGTGAACCAGGTAGAAGGCCAGGTCTTGTCAGTTCTTTCAAGCAATATCTTATTGACATTTTCGGGAAGCTCAACAGTGTAGCCCTCAACGATCTGAATTGCAGGTCCAAGTCCTTTTACAAGGTTAACTCTTGCAAAGGTGCAGGGCATAACTCCCTTTGTGGAATAGCTTGAAGAGAATCCGCCGCCTCTGAAATATCCTAAGTTAGCGCAAGGCCAGGTGGTAGCCTTAAGGCAAGCGTCTATGTCCTTGTCGGTCATATCCCACCAGTTCTTCATGCAGTTCTCGCCATTTTCGTTAAGGCAAGCTCCTGTGCCGTCAAGTGCAGCCGCGCCGCTGTTGATAAGGTGGATAAATCCATTTTCTGCAACTCCTTCGGGCTTCCAGCCTGTAACACGCTCAACAGCTTCGGGAGACCAGTAGGTTCTTACGTCCGCAAATACAGCGGCTCTTGAAGTAACCTCATGGAGCAAAAGCAAGGTAACGCCGTTAAGTCCGTCATTTTCGGTAGCAAAGGGGATAGGCTCGCGCTTGCCGTTCCAGTCAAAGGAGGTATTGAGAATAGCTTCGGTGAAGTCTGCGTTAGGCATAAAGTCCGTCCAGTTGCGTTGACCCTGGAAGCCGCCTAAAATGGCATTTCTGCCCTTGGATTCCTCCAGCCAGCCCATTTTAGCCAGCTTGGGATTGCCCTTCATAATATCCATTACAATACAAGTCATCTTTGCAATAAACTGCCAGTTCTCTTCCTTTTCTTCGGGGGAAAGAACAGTGCGCTGATAGAACATTCCGTCTGTGGGGTTGATGTCGATGCCTTCCTTGCAGTTAGCCTTGATCCAAGCCAGCGCCTTTTCGTATTCGTCCTTGTCATAGATACCCAGCTTTTCGCGGCGGATAATTTCGGTCATATCAACCCATTCGGGGTGCATACCCAAATAGCTGCGGAAGAAGTCCTCATTGCAGTATGAACCCGCAATACCCATAGCAACCGCGCCTATATTGACATAGCTCTTGTTTCTGATGTCGCCTACAGCCACAGCGCAGCGCGCAAAACGCAGCATCTTGTCCTCAACGTCGTCGGGAATTACCTTGTCGTCAGCGTCCTTTACGTCATGTCCATAAATGGAGAAGCAGGGCATACCGATCTGGGCATAAGCGCTCATAGCAGCAGCCAAAAATACCGCACCGGGTCTTTCCGTTCCGTTAAAGCCCCAGATTGCCTTAATGGTATTGGGATTTTCGTCAATAACGGTGGTAACATAGCACCAGCAGGGAGTAACGGTGAGGGTAGCCACAACGTTTTCCTTGCTGAACTTTTCCTCGCAGGCAGCGCTTTCCGCAATACCGCCGATAGTGGTGTCCGCAATAACGCATTCCACAGGCTCTCCGCTTGCATGGCGCACCTTAGAGGTGATAAGCTCCGCTGCAGCCTTAGCCATGTTCATGGTCTGTTCTTCAAGGCTTTCGCGGATTCCGAACTGACGTCCGTCAATTACGGGTCTGATTCCGATTTTTGATAGCATTTTAGTATCCTCCTGTAGTTTTATATTTTATTATTATATCCACTGAATAAATGCTGTTTTATCATTGCAGTTATAGCCCGCTTTTTGATAAAAATTCAGCGTGCTTTCCTGCTTGGAGCCGGTCATTAGCATTATTTTATAGCAGCTTTCCTTTAAAGCAATTTCTTTTGCAAAATCAAGACAAGCCGTTGCATATCCCTTTTTCCTGTATTTTTCATCGGTAACAACATTTTCAATAAGAGCATAAGGTCTTTGACCATGAGTCAGGTTGGGAATAATAACGCATACGCAGGAGGAAATTATATTTTCATTCTCCTCGCATACTATGATGTGATGATAGGGGTCTGATAAAATATCTCTCCAAAGCTGCTTTAGTTTATTGTTTTTTTCGGGAAAGGTGTTGTCGTGAAGCTGAGTATAGAGCGTTAAAAGTCCGTCAAGGTCTTTTTCTGTTATTTCTCTTATCATCATCTCATGCTACTCCAATTACTCAAAAAAAGATTTATCTGTTGGCAGGGGATCATTGCGCCGTACTGAAATTTTCCCATAAAATTTGTTCCGCCGCCTATATTTATCCCCACTATCTCCGCTTTGCCGTTATTAAAGCACAAAACCGCGCTTCCGCTGCTGCCGGGAGCAACATAAGCGTCATGCTGTACCGCTAAATTTGCGCTTTGACCGTCGTTCCCCGAAAACATAATCGGACTGTCAGAAGTAACAGTGCCGTAGGTGCGGACAAATTTTTTTCCCTCGGGATTGCTTATAACGACAATTTCGGTGTTCTTTTCCGCATTATATTCCGCAATATCAAGAACACCCAATTCCTCGGAAATACGGAAACTTATAACCGCCAGATCGCAGCTTTCGTCAAAGTATTCGACCTTTGCGAAAGGGAACTGCCCGTAATACTCCTCAAGAGATAAATGTCTGCCGTTTTCATTGCTCTGTGAGTAAGGCAATGTGCCGTAGGGCTGTATCAGAAATTTTGTGTTTTCTTTTGGGTCGGAAACCACATGATAGGCGGTAAGGGCATAATATGTGTTTTGCTGTTTATCAAAGATTACACCGCTTGCTCCTAAGGAATAGCTGAAATTTGTCGTATTTCCGTTTGTGGTTTCTTCATACCTAACCACACATATATTCGCCATAAGCACCGAGCCATCGATCTGACTGTCAAGCTCGGTGTTGAACCTTGTTCGGCACTGTTGGTCGTATATTTCGGGGAGAACAAATAAGACCACAGTTATTATAACCAAAAGCACTGCAATAAAGATAAACAGAATTTTTATATACAGCTTGGAGTTATTTTTTACTGCAGACATTAAAGCAGCTCCAACGCTCTTTTATACAGCGGGTCAAGCTCGCAGCCGCAGCTTCCGCATTCCTTATCGGCTTGTTTTACGGCGGCGATTAAAGTATCCCTGTTCCCTTTGCCTTCAAGCCACTGTTTAGCAGGTACGGAAATAAGCTCCCAGCCCGATTCCGCAAATTTCTCCATTATCGTCTTTAATTCTTCCATAATTGTGTTCCTTTCAATATCACAGAATTTTGGTTTTCAAAACAAGGTTAGAAGCGTTACCGTATCCCAACTTTCCGTAAAAATGCTTATGAAACTCATCATTGACCGATTGAAGCTGTATAAGCATAGCACCCTTTTCCTTAACTCTTTTTTCAATTTCTTTCATAAATTCCGTTCCAAGACCTTGATTTTGAAGCCCTGCGGCAATAACTATCTCAATCAAATCGTAAGCAAAACAGTCGTCATACTGCTCAAAATAGCCCATAGCAAAGCCCGAAATGCTTCCGTTGTTCTCCAATAGCAAGCAGTAAGAATCCTCCCTTGTAAGCACCTGATGAATACGCTTATAAACGGTTTCCTCTGTCCACTCACCCTCTTCTTTATTGTTATAATACTCGATATAAATCGGGATAACCGAAGCAATGTCCGATTCGGTCATAATTCTGTAGGTCATTATGATTTTCCTTTTTCTTTACTCGGTTTTTCCTTATTCTGAACCAATTTTTCCGAAGCACTTACAACAAGATTTACGTTCTTTGTTTGTTCGGCTTTTACGGAAATAACATACTCCTGCCCCTCTTGAACATCTTTCAGAATAATGTCAAAATCAGCGTCACTTTCATAAGAAAAACTGCATACCGATTCTTTGGAGTCAGAGCTGATAACTTCAACCTCCGCTTTTCCTCCGTCTATTTTAAGTGAAGCATTTAAAACAAGCTCATCCTTGCTCTCGTTTATATAAATGCTTTTTTGTTCGGAAAAATCGTTTCCTTGGCTGTCGTTGAAGTTAAACTCAAACCGTGTGTTATGCTCTGCGTTGGCGCAAGCTGTCATAAGAATACAGGCAAGAAAAGCACATATAATTTTTTCTTGCTTTCATAAAATCATTTAAAGTAATCCACACCGCCCTTGAACAAAGGCTGAAGCTTATTGCCCTCTACATTGACAGCGCATCTCTCATCGCTGATACGCTCACTGTGACCCATTTTGCCAAGCACACGTCCGTCAGGGGAAATAATACCCTCAATAGCGTACATAGAGCCGTTAGGGTTGTAAGCAAGCTCCATTGTGGGATTGCCCTGGAGGTCAACATACTGTGTAGCCACCTGTCCGTTTTCGATAAGCTTTCTGATAACCTCTTCCTTGGCAACAAAGCGTCCCTCGCCGTGAGAAATAGGCACAGTGTGAGTTTCTCCCACCTTGCAGTGCATGAGCCAAGGGGATTTGTCTGTACATATCTTGGTATAAACCATCTGTGACTGGTGTCTGCCGATCGTGTTAAAGGTAAGTGTGGGGCTGTCGGCGGACAAAGGCTTGATCTCTCCAAAGGGAACAAGACCTAACTTTATCAGTGCCTGGAAGCCGTTGCAGATACCCAGCATCAAACCGTCACGGTGATAGAGCATATCGTTTACAGCGTCCTTTACACGGGGATTTCTGAAAAACGCGTTGATAAACTTGCCCGATCCCTCAGGCTCGTCACCGCCGCTGAAACCGCCGGGAACGGCAACGATCTGGCTCTTTTCTATCAGCTTCGCAAAGGCTTCAACGGATTCCTCCATAGCCTGCGCATTAAGATTTCTGATAACGAAAATTTCCGATTCTCCGCCGTTTCTGTTGAAGGCGTCCGCCATATCATACTCGCCGTTGGTGCCGGGGAAAACGGGAATAAGGATCTTGGGCTTAGCGGTCTTGTTTGCGGGAGAACATACTATGTCACAGCCCTTGTCATAAGCAATGATCTCGGGAGCTTTTACGGAAGGAGTGGTATTTTTGAATATTGGTTCAAGCTTGCTGTTCCACTTGTCCTCCAATTCAGCAATATCAAGCACCGTTTCACCGCAGTAGATCTTATATTCGTCTATTGTTTCGCCGATGCACCTTGCACCTTCTATCTCTCCGTCAGCCTCAATAATAAAGCTGCCATAGCATGGGTCAAACAAAGCACCGTCGTCTAATTCCTCCAGTTTTGCGCCCAGATGATTTCCCAAAGACATCTTGAAAATGCCCTCTGCAATACCGCCGCCCGTAATTGCCCAAACCGAAAGAGCCTTTTTATCGGCAACAGCCTTTTCAACTACATCATAAGCGGCCTTAACACTGTCAATATCAGGCAGATTGTTTTCGTCATATTTAGGGCAGATATAATAAAGCTTGCTGAAAGGCAGCTTAAACTCCGCGCTGATAACCCTGTCAGCCTTAGCGGTTGAAACAGCGAAGGAAACAAGTGTGGGAGGCACATCGATATGCTCAAAAGTACCGCTCATGCTGTCTTTGCCGCCAATAGCTCCGCAGCCCAACTCCAACTGAGCCTTATAAGCACCTAAAAGCGCCGCAAAAGGCTTGCCCCAGCGGGAAGGATTGTTCTGCGTTCTCTCAAAATATTCCTGGAAGGTGAGCCAGCATTTTTTAGCCGAACCGCCTGATGCAACTACCTTTGCTATACTTTCAACAACCGCGAGCATTGCTCCGTGGTAGGGAGACTGTGTGCTGATCGCGGGATCAAAGCCCCAGCCCATAACAGAGGCAGTATTCGTATTGTTGCCATTGACAGGAATTTTAGCTGCCATAGCCTGAACGGGAGTTTGCTGCGTTCTTCCGCTGAAAGGCATCAGAACCGTTGCAGCACCTACCGTGCTGTCAAAACGCTGAATAAGACCCTTTTGTGAGCAGATATTAAGGTCGCTTACCATTTCCTCCCAGCACTTCTTTGTGTTGCTTCTGCCTGTGCAGTAGTTTACCTCGGGGCAGGGAACAATTATATCTGTGTGCTTTTCCGCACCGTTGGAGTTAAGGAATTCTCTTGAAATATCAACAATGGTCTTTCCGTTCCAAGTCATCTTCAAACGGGGCTCTTCCTTAACGACCGCAACGGGAGTGGCTTCTAAGTTCTCCTTGTTGGCAAGGCCGATAAATTTATCCGCATTTTCCTTTTCAACAACAACAGCCATTCTCTCCTGGGATTCGGAGATAGCCAGTTCTGTGCCGTCCAAGCCGTCATATTTCTTTGGAACAGCGTTCAAGTCTATTTCCAGACCGTCTGCCAATTCGCCGATAGCAACGGAAACGCCGCCCGCGCCAAAGTCGTTGCAGCGCTTGATAAGCGTGGTAACTTCCGGATCTCTGAACAGCCTTTGCAGCTTTCTTTCCTCGGGAGCGTTGCCCTTTTGTACTTCAGCGCCGCAGCTTTCAAGGCTTTCCACACTGTGGGATTTTGAAGAACCTGTTGCTCCTCCGCAGCCGTCGCGCCCTGTTTTTCCGCCCAGCAGAATGATAATGTCTCCGGGAGCAGGTCTCTCACGGCGTACATTTTCTATGGGAGCAGCGCCTATTACCGCGCCTATCTCCATTCTCTTAGCCATATATCCGGGGTGATAAATTTCCGCCACATGACCGGTAGCAAGACCGATCTGGTTTCCATAAGAGGAATAACCCGCGGCAGCAGTGGTGGTTATCTTTCTTGGAGGAAGCTTACCGGGGATAGTCTTATCAACAGGCAAAAGAGGGTCGGAAGCGCCCGTAACACGCATAGCCTGGTACACAAAGGAACGTCCCGAAAGAGGATCACGTATAGCACCGCCGAGACATGTAGCAGCACCGCCGAAAGGCTCGATCTCGGTAGGGTGGTTGTGGGTCTCGTTTTTGAACATCAACAGCCATTCTTCGTCCTTACCGTCTACATCAACAGTAATCTTAACGGAGCAGGCGTTTATCTCCTCGCTTTCGTCAAGGTCGGGCAGAAGTCCGTCCGCCTTAAGCTTTTTAGCCGCCATAGTGGCGATATCCATAAGGCAGATAGGCTTGTTTCCTCTGCCAAGCTCCTCACGGTGTATTTTATATTCTTTATAGGTTTGGGCAATATAGGGCGCTTGGATCTCCGCATTGTCAATAATAGTGCCAAAGGTGGTGTGACGGCAGTGATCGCTCCAATAGGTATCTATCATACGGATCTCGGTAATGGTAGGACAGCGATTTTCCTTCTTGAAGTAGTCCTGACAGAACTTGATATCATCGTCGTCCATAGCAAGACCGTAATTCTTGACAAAATCGTCCAAGCCCTTTTCGTCCAGATCCAAAAATCCCTCCAAAAGAGCCACATCTGTGGGAATATCGTACCTTATCTTAAGAGTTTGGTACTTTTCCAGACCGCATTCTCTCGCTTCAACGGCATTTATAAGATAATGCTTGATCCTGCCAAATTCCTCATCGGAAATATCACCGCTCAAAATATACAGCTTGGCGTACTTTACAACGGGTCTGTCGCCCTGACACAGCATCTGTATACACTGCGCCGCGCTGTCCGCTCTCTGATCGAACTGTCCGGGGAGAAATTCCACAGCAAAAATACGCTGTCCCTCAGACACCCAAGGAAGCTCATTGTAAATATCGTCCACAGGGGGCTCGCTGAAAACTGTGGGGATAGCTCTGTTAAAGTTCTCCTCCGAGATCTCCTCGGCGTCATATCTGTTGATTATCCGTACATCGCTGACGCTTTCAATGCGCAGAGCCGTGCGGATATCCTCCATAACGGACTTTTCCTCGACCCTGTACTCCTGTTTTTTCTCCACATAAATTCGATAAACTGCCATTTTTGTGTTCCTTCCTTTTTATGGTGATCTGTTTTGAAAATTTTGCCAATGGATCTACACGCTATTTTAATTATACCTCTTTTAAGTGTTTTTTGCAATAGTATTTTGGGGTATTTTGGGGGAATTTAGTATCAATCTTCAATATCCCAATCCACATTGTAAACGCTGTCTATCAGAATATATTCCAAATCGTATTTCTTACAGCCCTCCAAGGACTTTTTGTTGTCATCGATAAGCCATTCTGCCCCGAAATCAGCTTCTTCGCCCCGGTTTTCCACAACACTGTTGTATTTCCGAATATCGTCAAAATGGCTTCGTATATAATCCTCGCTCATAATAAGCCAGCGGCAGCGCATATTTTCAAGATAGCTGTCCTCAAAGCTGTTTTTCCAGTCAAATGGGATATAACAGCCCTCAACAATAAGGTTTTGCTCATTCTCAACGGCGGTCTTTATCATCTCTTTAACAATGTTCCACAGATATTCGGTCAACTCCTCATCATCGCTTTCGGGTGTCAGATCAGTGTTTCCACTGCGGATAAGCCCCATTTTCAAATGATCTATGGAAAGAT
>JAAVIE010000025.1 GCA_014799325.1 Oscillospiraceae bacterium | reverse complement strand
TGGTTCTCTCAGGAAAGTTGGCGGTAATTTACTGATTTAAAAAGAATTTCAAAATTCCGAAAAAGAAGCTCAATGGCGCAAGCGCCAAGAGCTTCTTTTTCGGAACCGGACAAAATTTTCAACGAAAATTTTGTCCTTTTTGAAATTCGTGCTATCAGAGCAGTTGTGAGAGTGGTAACCCGCATTTTATAACTTGTGCTATCAGAGCAGTTGTGAGAGTGGTAGCCCGCATTTTATAACTTGTGCTATCAGGGCAGTTGTGAGAGTGGTAGCCCGCATTTTTTAATTTGTGCTATCAGGGCAGTTGTGAGAGTAAAAACCCGCCTTTAAGGAAACAAGTGATAATTTTTCACTGCTTTTAGAGATGTTGTGCTGATTTCACACTCTTAAATTTTTTTCTTGCCTTTTTGCCGAAAATATGCTATAATCATTATTAGCAAATAGGCAAAAATCACCATATAAAAAATTTTACCGAAAGGGGCTAAAAAACTATGGACACAAACAAGCTTTACGACCTTTGGCTGGAAAAGGCGGTTATCGATCCCGATCTGAAAGCCGAGCTTGAAAAAGTCAAAGGAAACGAGGAAGAAATTTTCGACCGCTTTTACAGAGAGCTGGAATTCGGCACAGGAGGCTTGAGAGGCGTTATCGGCGCAGGCACCAACAGAATGAATGTGTACACCGTCAATAAGGCTACCCAAGGACTTGCAAGCTACGTCCTGAACCATGGCGGAAAAAGCGTTGCAATAAGCTACGACAGCCGTATCAAGTCCGATGTGTTTGCTAAAAACGCCGCTTGCGTTTTCGCAGGAAACGGAATCAAGGTAAATCTCTATCCCGAGCTTATGCCCACTCCTCTGCTGTCCTGGGCGGTAAGATACCTGAAATGCGACGCAGGCGTTATGGTAACAGCCAGCCACAACCCCGCAAAATATAACGGCTACAAGGTTTACGGCAGCGACGGCTGTCAGGTAACTATCGAAGCCGCTGACGAAATTCTTGGCTACATCAATAAGACAGACGTTTTTGACGGAGTCAAGACCGCAGATTTTGACGAATCCGTAAAGAACGGCTTGATAAGCTACATCGGCGACGACGTTATCGACAATTACATGGCAGAGGTACGCCGTCAGTCCCTCCACCCCGAGCTTTGCGAAAAGTCGGGTCTTAAGGTAGTTTACACTCCCCTTAACGGCACAGGCAACAAGCCCGTTCGCCGCATATTAAAGGAAATCGGCATCAAGGACGTTGTGATCGTTCCCGAACAGGAAAACCCCGACGGCACCTTCTCCACCTGCCCTTATCCTAACCCCGAAATAAGAGAAGCCCTTGAATTAGGTCTCAGACTTTGCGAAAAGGAAAAACCCGATCTTCTCCTTGCCACCGACCCCGACTGTGACCGTGTCGGTATCGCAGTTCCCGACGGCGACGGCTATGCTCTGTTCAGCGGAAACGAAGTAGGCGCAATGCTCCTTGAATACGTTGCAAGAGAGCGCAGAGAAATGAACAAGATGCCCAAGGATCCCATTGCGGTAAAGACCATAGTTACCACCGACATTACCGCCAAGATCGCCGAGAAGTACGGTGTAGAGCTTATCGAGGTTCTTACAGGCTTTAAGTTTATCGGCGAGCAGATAGGATTTTTGGAGAAAAAGGGTCAGCAGGACAGATACATTTTCGGCTATGAGGAAAGCTACGGCTATCTTGCAGGCGGTTATGTAAGAGACAAGGACGCTGTTGTGGCTTCCATGCTGATCTGTGAAATGGCTGCATTCTACCGCACCAAGGGCAAGAGCCTTATTGAAGTGCGCAAGGAAATGTATGAGGAATACGGCTTCTACTGCAATAAGCTTGATACTTTCACCTTCGAGGGCGCAAGCGGCATGCAGAAGATGAACGACATTATGGATAAAATGCGCACCGATTATCCCAAGACTGTTGCAGGCTACAAGGTAATAGGCTTTGCGGATTATCAGGCAAGCGAAAAGACCGATCTTGCAAGCGGCGCAAAGGAAACCATTACTCTGCCCAAGTCCAACGTTATTTCTCTTTATTTGGAGAATAACAACAAGGCTATCATCAGACCGAGCGGCACCGAGCCTAAACTGAAGGTTTATTATACCGCTGTGGGCAGTACTATGGAGGAGGCTGAAGCTTTGCAGAAGAAGATGTCTGCGGAGTTTGGGGAGCTTGTTAAGTAAGTTTTTAAAGGTATAAATAAACAGGGACTGTGAGTTCAGTCCCTGTTTTTGTACCCAAAATGTACTACAATCTGACTATCATCTTGTCGTTTTTGGAAGCGTAATTTACGGTATAAAAAGTCCCGCCCCTGTTTTGCCGAAGATAGCATATCAGCTTTGTGCTGTTATCCACCATAAATCTGTTGCGCTTTTGCATACAGCCGTTGAAATAATGCGGTGAAATAACCAACACCTCATTTGCTTTACGCAGTATCTCATTATATATGCTTTGTTGATCTTTTGTCCACCTTGCAGTCTGTTCCTCGGGAGGACAGGGTAAAGCAAGAGTAAGTTTGCCTTTTAATTCGATCACAGCTTGTTCAGCCAAGATGTCAAAGCCTAATGCACCTCCTGCGATAAAATTTGTAACGCCGTCCTTGATACAGTCCGTAATGGCTGTTGCAAGGCGGCTTTTTACTTCGTTCAGCGGTTCGGTTATTATCCTGTGTCCCGAAAAACATACTGTTTTTAATTGATTTGTCATAAATATGAACTCCTTTAGTCTTTATATAGCTTATTATACCATAGCTTTTTCAAAAAGTGTATATATAGCCTACAAAAAACTTTTTTTGGGCTATACTAAAAAGGCTATATAAAGACAAAGGAGGAACCACTGTGACGATTCTTGATGCTGTTGCGCAAAGACTTACAGAGCTTATGCAAGAAAAGAACCTTACTATGAACGCTTTAGCTTTGGCTTCGGCTGTTCCTCCCTCAACCTTAAAAAATATTTTTTACGGAAAGAGCTTAAATCCGGGAATAGTTACTATAAAACTGTTATGTGACGGTATGGGAATAACCATTACCGAATTTTTTGACACTCCTGTTTTTCGGGAACTTGAAGTTGAGGAAATAAAATAATATAGACGGTACCAATATGGCAAAAGTAAAAGACGCAGTTGTAAAGCGTTTCAAAGAATTGTGCTCCGAGAGAAAAATAAAACCCAATGAGTTAGCTAACATATCGGGCGTGACCCCTTCCACTGTTTACAGCTTATTTGACGATTCACGTCGTAATGTGTCAATTTCCACAATAAAGATTTTGTGTGACGGACTGGATATAACTCTCAAAGAGTTTTTCTCATCTAACATATTTGATGATTTGGATCAAGAGATAGAATAATTTTTATTTGATGTGTTATTGCACACTGTGTTTGATAAAAAATAAAAGGGACTGTAAAAAAGGCAGCCCCTATTTTTTATATCCCCAAAATATCCCTCACAACTTCCCCGGCGATCCTCAGCCCCGCCACCGACGGCACAAAGCTCACACTCGCAGGCGGGTGACAGTTTACAACGGGCACTTCCTCCGAATAAAGCACCTTCAAGCTCTCAACGCCAAGCTGCCTTAGATCATGCCGCATAACACGTGCCAAAGGACACACCGATGTCTTATAAATATCGGTAACAACAAGCTTTGAGGGATCAAGCTTGTTCCCTGTTCCCATAGAGCTTATCACAGGCACACCCAGCTCCTTGCAGCGGAGAATGATAGCCTTCTTAGCCCTTACATCGTCCACCGCGTCAATAACATAGCTGCATTTTTCAAGAGGAAAGTCCCCGATATTATCCGCCGTGACCATTACTTTTCTTGGATCAGCATCACAGCTCGGGTTTATATCAAGGCACCGCTCCCTTGCGATCTCCGCCTTGTCCCTGCCTATGGTGCTTTGGAGAGCGTACAGCTGACGGTTTATATTTGAGGGGGAAATTACATCTCCGTCCACAAGCAAAAGCGTGCCTATTCCTGCCCTTACCAGACCCTCCACAACATAAGAGCCAACTCCGCCCAAGCCGAAAACGGCGACGGAGCTTTGCTTCAGCTTATCCACCTTTTCCTCTCCCAAAAGAGAAACGGTGCGTGAAAAAATATCCTCCATTATGTCCTTGCCTTTCTCAGATTGCTCACACTTCCCAAACTGCAAAGACGGGATAGTCTTCAATGTAGTCTTTCACCATTTCGGGGTTGCGCTTTACTTCCTCCAAAATTTTGGGAGCGATCTCAGGCACAAATTCCGAGATCTTTTTCACCGAAAGAGATGAAACGGACTCGCACACAGGAGAAAGGGTAAGCAGCAGCAAGTTCCCTTTTCTCATCACTCTAAAAGGCCAGATGCGGCAGTCAAAGGGCTTGTTCTCCCCCAAAGCGCAGCCTTTTTCGGTAAGCATAGGGCAAGTACACAAGCCCTCTTCGTCAAACTCCGCGTCCACCACCCGACAGCTTGCCTTTTCAGACAGTTTTTTCAGCTTTATATCTGGGCAGTCCTTTTTGAGAGTATCTGCAAGCTCGGGCGTTATCAGCGGCATTTCCCACACATCGGAACGGTCAAAAACACAGCAGACGCGGCATTTTGCGCACTCGCCGCGTGATAAGATCTTGGTAAGCATTTAAACATTCTCCTTGTTTTCGCTGACAAAAGCTGTCAATTCGCGGTAAAGACGGCTCACGGGAAGCCCCATAACGTTGTAATAATCGCCCTTGATCCCTTTTATCAGCAGAGAGCCTTTGCCCTGTATACCATACGCTCCTGCCTTATCCATAGGCTCGCCGCTTTTGACATAAAGGTCGATCTCCTCCTCGGACAGGGGGTAAAATTCCACCTCGGTCTCCTCGGCGAAAGAGCGGACAGCTTTTCCGCCCACTGCTATTACTGCCGCGGTAATGACCTTGTGGACTTTACCTGACAGCATTTTCAGCATCTCCTTGGCATCGTCACTGTCCTTGGGCTTTCCCAAAGGGATATTTTGGCAGAAAACCGTGGTGTCCGCGCCAATAACTATATCCTTGGGGTACAGTGCGGAGACCTCCTCCGCCTTTTGCCCTGCAACATAAATGACCGCTTTGTCGGGTGATAGGGCGAGGTCTATTTTCTCCTCGTTTTTGGCAGGGATAACTTTGAAATCTTCCGTTATGCAGCTTAAAAGCTCCTTGCGGCGGGGAGAAGCGCTGGCGAGGATCAGGCTCATTTCTTCTTTGCTCATTTATTTGTTCCCTTTGACGCTTTTTTGGCTGCTGTTTTTTTGGCTGTCGGCTTTTCGGTTTTTGCTGCCGATTTTTCGGTTTTTGCCGTTGACTCTGTGGCTGTTTTTGCCGTTTTCTTTTCGGCTGTTTTTGACGATGCCTTTTCAGCTGCTTTTGCTGTTCCCTTTTCAACAGCTTTTTCGGCTTCGGTTCTTTTTTCAGCTGCTTTTTCCGTACCGTATTTCTTCTGATAATTTTCTATGCACTGGGCAATGACCTCAACGGCGGCTTTCTGTCCCATGACCTCATTGACAGCGGTGCATTTATTTTCAAGCTGCTTGTACACTGTGAAAAAGTGCTGCATTTCCTGGAAAATATGCTGGGGCAGCGCTTCGATGCTTCTGTAAGAATTAAAGGTGGGATCCTCAAAGGGTATAGCTATTATCTTCTCGTCGTTCTTGCCGTTATCCACCATAGTGATAACGCCGATAGGATAACATTGCACCAATACCATAGGATTGATAGGCTCGTTACACAGCACAAGCACGTCTAAGGGGTCGCCGTCGTCAGCCAAAGTCTTTGGTATAAAGCCGTAGTTTGCGGGGTAGTGGGTGGAGGTGTAGAGAATGCGGTCGAGGATCAGTATGCCGCTTTCCTTGTCAAGCTCGTATTTATTTTTGCTGCCCTTGGAAATTTCTATTATCGCCAAAAAATCCTGCGGGGTAATGCGCTTGGGGTTGATGTCATGCCATACGTTCATTTGAAGCTCCTTTTGGACTTATGTCCGAATTTATTCTTTTTTTATTGTATCACAGTTTCTCTTATATTTCAACGGTTTATTTCTTCTTCGTCCTGAATATTGGCTTTATACTATTCCTTACGGTTTCTTGTTCTCCCCCACAATATGCACATCTAACTGATTATATGGGATAGAAATATCGTTCTCAATAAACGCCGCTCTGATCTGTTCTTTAAGATCAAAGGTCACCGTCCAGAAATCGTCTGTCTTGCACCAAGCCTTTACCGCAATAATTATGGCGCTGTCTCCGTGTTCTTTCATTCTGACAAAAAGCTCCTTGTCCTGCAAGATCAGTTCATGCTTTTCCAATAATTCGAGAATGATCTTGCGCGCCTTTTCAAAATCGTCGTCATAGGAAATGGAGCAAGCCAGGTCGATACGGCGGATATCGTTGCCGTTGTTGTTGATTATCGTCGCATTTATCGCTAAACCGTTTGGCACAAAGATAGCCTGGTTGGTGGTGGAATTGAGCTGGGTGTGCAGTATGGAAATGCGTGAAACAGTACCCTCAACGCCGTTTGTAATAATATAATCTCCGATCTTGAAAGGCTTTGTTATCATCAGCAGAAATCCGCCCGCAACGTTTGAAAGAGAGTTTTGCAAAGCAAGCCCCACAGCCACTCCCGCAGTGCCAATTACGGTAATAATGGAGGTGGCGGGAATGCCCAAAATGCTCAAAACCACCGTGGCAAGCAATGTATACAGTACGATCTTTACCATTTGTACTGTGAATTTTGTCACAGTAAGCTCTAACTTGGTTTTCTTAAGCCCTTTTGACAAAAGGCTCAAAACAAGCTTTGTCAGGATTGTTCCGATTATAAGAACGATTATTGCAAGAATTATTGTGGGTAGGGCGGATAGCATGGAGCTTCCAAGCCCCTTGAAAAATTCTCCGATAGCCGACAGTGTTTCTTCGGGCTTTTCTGCAAGGTCGTGGACTGCGTCGTTCAGGGTGGGTTCGGCGGTGGTTATGGCTGTTTCTATGTCGCTCACCGTTTCGGCGGCGGTGAGGAGGGAGAGGTGAATGTTCATAGCTAAAACTCCGTTTTTATACTAAATGAGCATGTTTATTTGAACTTAACGATTGTGTTTTTATCAGCGTTTCCCTGAATAACGTCAGTTATTGCTATTCTCCCGCCTATAATCTCTCCGAAATAAAAGTATACGGGTGACTGTGTAAGGAAGAAGCTGATAAACAAATGAAATAACAGCTTGACAGATAGCAGAATATTTTTTTGTTCCATAGCCTAAATATTCCGCAACCCATGGAAAATTTGGGAAATCGCTTCCGTTTACTGTTGGGAGAATATCGGGATAAAAAATCATGAAACTTAGGAATATCAACAAGAATGATGGTAACCAAAAATAGACTCTTGACCTAATAGTTCCGGCTACAATTGCCGCTGATATTTCTGCAGCACTGATAACTAAAAATCTTATTACTTCTGTGGGTGCTATTATCCCTTGGCTTCTAACTCCCATTAACTGAAGAATTGGTTCAATTATTTGTGTATCGAATATTATAATCAGATATACGCCTATTTGAATTGCCATTGTTAGAACCAGATTGAAAAGTAATGGATGTTTTTTCATATTCTACTGCCTCCCATAGCTTTTCCTGCTTGTACCCGAGCAGCATTTACAGCAGGATTATCGGTAACCGACATATACATCTTTTGCTTTTCGCAGGGGTTTTCACTTTTCTGATTTATTTTATTATACCCTCTTTTCCGATAATAGTCAATAAACAAATCCCCTGCTTGAAAAGCAAGGGATTTTATAGTATTTAATAATTCAATTATTCAGCAGCTTCTTCAGTTCCTTCGGTTTCTTCCTCAGCAGCCTCTTCCTCATCACCTGCTGACTCTTCCAACAGCTCCTTGATAGAAAGGCTGACTCTGCTCTTTTCCTCGTCAACCTCGGTGATCTTAGCCTCTACGACTTGTCCTACTGTGAGGTACTGAGCAACATTTGTCACTCTGTCAAGGCTGATCTGGCTGATATGGATAAGACCGTCAACGCCGGGAATGATCTGTGCAAATGCGCCGAAGGGAGTGATGCTAACGACCTGAACCTTAACGACATCGCCTACGGCAAACTCTGCCAGGAACTTTGTCCAGGGGTTGTCGTCGGGGTTCTTTGCGCCGAGGCTTACGCGCTTCTTTTCGGGGTCGTAGCTCTTAACGTAAACTTCCAGCTTGTCGCCCACGGAAACAACTTCCTTGGGGTGCTTGATCCTGTTCCAGGTAAGCTCGGAGGAGTGAACCATGCCGTCTACTCCGCCAAGGTCAACGAATACGCCGTAGCTCTCCATGGACTTGACCTCGCCCACATACTTCTTGCCTACCTCGATCTCGGACCAGAATTTTTCCTTAAGTGCGTCGCTTTCTTCCTTAGCAGCGTTCTTGATAGAACCTACTACCTTGCCTCTGCCTTCGGAAACTTCGATTATCTTGAGCTTTACTTCCTTCTTTAACAGAGTTTCAAGCTTCTTAGCAAGCTCCTCGGGATTTTCGGGCTGATCCCCTCTTCTTCCTCTGGAAACGCCTGTGTGAGATGCGGGAACAAATACTCTTGAACCCTCGCAGGTAACTATTACGCCGCCCTTAACAACAGATGTAACGATACCGGTAACGGTGGTGTTATTGTTGCATGCGTCAGCCAGCTTTTCAAGACCTGCTGCAGCGTCAACGCGCTTCTTGGACAGATAAACGATACCGTCCTGATCGTTGATGTTGGTAACAACGCATTCGATCTCATCGCCTGGCTTAACAACGTCCTTGGGGAGCAAACCGGGGGTAGCGGTCAGCTCGTCTGCGGGTATGTAACCGCTGTGCTTGGTGCCAATGTCAACGATAGCTTCGGTATTGTTGACGGCAACTACATAAGCCTTGACCCTATTCCCTATATATACTCTTTTGAAGGTCTTGTCGACCTCCGCCATGAAATCGATATCCATTTCATCGTTCTTTGTGATTTCGCTCATAAATCTATGAACCTCCTTAATAATGCCGTAGGGAGTAGATGCCCCGGCGGTAATACCTATGTTAATATCCGAGCTTTTTTTAGCAAGATCGGATAACACAGCCTTTATTTCGGCCACGGGAAGCGCCTCTGCGCTTTCCGTAAAAAATGTTTTGCAATACTTCTTGCTTATATCAGCCAGCTTTGCGGTATTGCTGCTTTCCCTGCCGCCCACAACGATCATCAAGTCACATTTTGAAGCCAGATCTTCTGCTTCGGTCTGCCGACAGGTAGTCGCTTTACATATTGTATCAAAAATTTTTAAATTTGTACAGTGTTTTTTAACAATTTTTTTATATTCTATCCATTTTGACAATTTACCGGTGGTTTGAGAGAGGAAAATTAGTGCATTATGTACAAAAGATTTTTCGTTTTTTACAAGGCTTTCGATATCATCTAACGAATTTACCACCCAAACTTTTACATTTTTATGGCAGTGTCCCATGATACCTTTGACTTCGGGGTGATTTGGATCCCCTGCTATAAGAACGTTTGCCCCCTTTGCGCTTTCCTCCTCCACTATTTTGTGGATCTTTACCACTTTTGGGCAGGTTGCGTCGATATAGGGGATATTTTGTCGTTTCAGCTCATCGTATACCGCTTGTCCAACTCCGTGGCTGCGGATTATGACGGTTTTGCCGTCCTTTGCCTCGTCAAGAGTGTCTATGGCAAAAACGCCCTTTTTCTCCAGCTCCTTTATAGCAAAGGGATTATGTATAAGCTGTCCTAATGTATAGCCGCCGCCGTTTTCCGCCAACTTTTCCGCCTGCGTCATGGCGTTCTTTACTCCGAAGCAAAAACCTGCGGTTTTGGCAACTGTTATGTTGATACTCATATATTGTTATTATCCGATCGTTTGGAAGCATTTTCCGAAACATTATCCGAAGTTTTTTCCGAAACTATATCCGCCTTTTTCTCGGGGGTCGGCACAGGAATGTTATATTTATCACAAATTTGTTTCTGCAAAGCGCAAATATCGTTCATTATCCTTGAAGAAGCTCTCTTTATCTGCTTTCTGTCCGTCATATCGCTGACGGCGACCTCTTCCTTGGGTATAAGCTTTCCTACCGCGATAGTGCAGTGACGCTTTTTTCCGTCGGGGGCGTACATAATGCACACAGGGAGAACAGGCGCGTCCGCCATTCCCGCAATGACCGCAACTCCCGACTTTGCTCTTGCAATAGTTCCGTCCTTGGAGCGTGTGCCCTCGGGGAAGATAATGAAGATCTTATTTTTCTTAAGATCCTCAACTGCTCTGTCAAGGGCTGCCGTGTCCTTTGCCCCTCTTACTACGGGGAAAGCGCCGCACTGCCTGATTATCCAAGCGAAAAGCTTATTTTTAAACAGCTCAGATTTAGCCATAAAGCTGAAATGACCTTTAAAGACTCCTGCCAATACGGGCGGGTCGGAATAGCTTTGGTGGTTGCATGCCACTATAAAGCCGCCTTTTAAGCTTGGAATGTTTTCCTTGTTTAAAACGGTCGCTTTATATTTTATATGGAGGAAAAAGATTTCCACCAGTTTTCTGAAAAACATATACATGGCGATATGCTTCTTTCTTATTATTAAATAGATCTCTGTTTTTGCATGATGCTATTTTGTAATTTTCCGTTTTGGGTAGATATAAGGTTCGTCCTTTTTTCTAAGCGAATATATTTCTTCCAGTCTTATGATCTCGGCTTCCCTGTCACATTCCAAAGGTTGTTCATAACTTAAAAGCAGTTTTTCCGCTTTAAGACCTTTAAGCGCTTTTATAAGACCCTGCAGCTGCCCTGCATTGTAAACCGCCTTTCCCTCTCTTACATCACAGTAGGTGCTGTCACCCACAAAGGCAAAGCCGTCCGTTTCCAGACCAACACAGCCTTTAGCGTGGGCGGAGGGTATGGGGAACAGGTGAATTCCCTCATCAAAATATAAGTCTTTATCTATGACAGTTATATCTGCCTTGTCAGCGAACTTTTTTCGGGTAAAGCTGCCGCCGTAAATTTTATCCTTATCCTTATCAAGGGGCAGCCTTTGTAAATTTGCGGTATGGTCGGCGTGAAAGTGGGACAGGACTATCCGTCTTTCCCCTTTTATGCTGTTGATAAGGTTTAAAGCCTCGTCATTGCTTCCCACGTCAAAGATCCATACTGCGCCGCTTGTTGTGATAACTCCCACATCTGCCGACAAAGGCGGTGCGGAAGCGGGGAGATAGGAAATTCTCGGGGATATTCTTATCGGTTCCAATTTTTATTTCCGTTTGTATCTTATCGTTTTGTGTAGGTATCTGTCGAATTACAGCACTTTTTTGACAAGCTCCACAACGCTTTCCACCGACTGCTCGAAATTAAGCTCCGAGGTGTCAAGCAGCACTGCGCCCTCTGCCATTTTCAAAGGGGAAACTGCTCTGTGGCTGTCCTGATAGTCGCGGCGGTTAAGGTCGTTCAGCACCTGATCAAAAGTAGTGTCAACGCCCTTGTTTACAAGCTCCTCAAAACGTCTTTTTGCTCTGATCTCGGGCTTGGCTGTGATGAAAATTTTCACCTGCGCCTCGGGCAATACCACTGTGCCTATGTCTCTGCCGTCCATAAGGACGTTGTTTTTTCTGGCAATATCTCTTTGAAGCTCCAGCAAAAATTCTCTTACGGCAGGAATGGGGGAAACGCCGCTTGCCGCCATTGATATTTCGGGAAGCCTTATTTCCTCAGAAACGTCCTCTCCGCAAAGGAAGATATGCTGTTCGCCGTTCTCGATCTTTATTTCAACGCTTATTTCGGGGAGCAGGGCTTCTACCTTTTGGGCATAGTCCTCGTCTGTGTCCTTTACTCCTTTTCTTACGGTGTAGAGGGCTACTCCTCTGTATAAAGCGCCTGTGTCAACATAGATAAAGCCCAGCTTTTTGGCGCTTTCGCGGGCTACCGAGCTTTTTCCTGCGCCAACGGGGCCGTCCATTGCAACAGAGATCATTTTTGGTTCTCCTTCTGTGTGCTTTTTATATATTATCGGGTGATTTTTCTTGAAATTAAGGCAATTATACCATAAAAAGAGAATTTTGCAAGGCAAAATTCGATACCTTTAAAAAGGTAAAATGTTCTCAAACATTAAAATAAATTTTTCCTCTTTAGGCAGTTTGAGGTTATTATACCATATTTGTATGGTTTAGGCAATAATTTTCACATAATTTTTAAAAATGGGGTGGTTCTCTTAGGGAACTTGGTGAAAATTTGAGTTCTCTCAAGAAAGATGTGCGAATGGAAGCACGCTTTTCGGGAAGCTGTGAGAGTGGTGACCCGCTTTTAAGGAAAGTTGGCGGTAATTTACTGATTTAAAAAGAATTTCAAAATTCCGAAAAGCAAGCTCAATGGCGCAAGCGCCAAGAGCTTGCTTTTCGGAACCGCGCAGAATTTCCGCAGGAAATTCTGCGACTTTTTGAAATTCGTGCTATCAGAAAAGCAGTGCTATTAGATACCCGCATTTTAAAACTTGTGCTGTCAAGGTGGTTGTACTAACGCAGCCCGCCTTTAAGGAAACGTGTGATAATTTTTCACCGCTTTTAGAGGTGTTGTGCTGATTTTTATGGTGCAGTCAAAGCAGTTGTGTGAGTGGTGATCCGCTCTTAGAGATGATGTGCTTTTTTTATCTTGTTATCGGAGCAGTTGTGCAAAAAAGCTTACTCCTCCTCTTCCTCCTCAAAGCTGTCCTCCTCGTTCCTGGACTCGATCAGCTTTGCCAAAGCAACAAGCTCTTCCTCGGTAAGGCTCACGCCCTTGCCCATTCTCTCGTGATCGGGAGACCACTCTCTTATATCATACTTGGGATCGCGGTCGTTCCAGCTTACCATGTTCAGCTCCTTGCGCCAGCCCTTTGCGTTTTCGGAGATAACTCCCAATTCCTTTGTGATCTCGTATTTGAATTCTGCTGCCATTTTGTTTTCCGTCCTTTTTATTTTTATTTTCTTTTTTCGCTTTATTTTTACATTTTTCTTTTTATTTCTGCATTTTTCGACATTTTATTTTTTAACTGCAAGAGCCACCTTTGGTTCTTCCTCTGCGTCAATCACTATATCGAAAACTGCCTGAAATTTCGGGGGTATGCACTTATTAAGATGATGCCTGCCGAAAAACCACCTTTTGAAATCCACCTTTTCCCTTATCTGCTCCAGGTATGTATTAACATGGTTTCGGTCGCTCTTTCCCAAATTCAGAAATTCGCTTATTTTGGCGGGGGGCTCGTAGCTCACTATGTAATCCACCTTGTCACCGTTGGCTCTGAGATTGTCTAACCCCTCGTTCAGCTCGCTGTCTGTGGGGATCTCCATTCTCCAGCGTATTTCGGAAGCCTTGTCTGAAGGATTGAGGTAGGAATCGTTGTCCTCGCTCCTGCCGCCGCCGAAGGAGAAGATCTTCTTTCCCTCGATCTCAAAAACCTGTCCTCTCATAAGCTGGCGGAGGTTGCCGCTGATCTTTCGGGTCTTGCCGCCGCGCCACATTTCGGTCTCGTATTTCTGAAGCTCCTCAAAATTCTCGTGGACGCCCTCTACAAAAAGCACGTTGTATTTCTTTTTGCCCAGGGCTTTCAGCCGCGACTGTTCAGCCTTTGAGCCGTCCCAGATAAAGCCGAAATCGCCGCATATTATGAGAGTATCGTCCTTTTTGAGCTTTTTCAGCAGCTTGTTGCCGAAACGTGTCAGATCTCCGTGAGTATCACCTGTAATAAGTATCAAAATGAATGCTCCTTTGTGAGAATTTGTGAGAATTTTTGAGGGGTAAGAACTTGACTTTACAGAAATAAGCTCGTGTGAGAATTATCATAAATTTATTACAAATTTATGAAATTCTCAAAAACCCCTTTAAATATTTCCCATAATTTGTTATAATAGCATTGTGGAAATTCGCCGCTGATTTTTTGTGCGGCAGTTCCAAAAGCCAATAAACAAAATTACAGTATATTATTATACCTCATAAAAGGAGTTTTGTCTATATGTCCACGGTAAAAAAATATAAGGGTATTTTTTCCTTTTTGATGATTTTCGCTTTTTTCCTCGGTTTTTCGTCACAGCTGAAAGCAAGTGCAAATTTTGTTCCCGATGTAAAGACCATATACAGCGAAGGGGTTTATATGGTAAATCTCGATACCGATGTTGTGATCTACGCCAAAAACGAACATCAGCGGTTTTACCCCTACTCCGTCACCAAGATAATGACCGCCATTATCGTTTTGGAGAACTGCCCCGACCTTAACGCCAAGGTGAGGATCAGCTATGACGCCACCAACCAGTTCTGGGGCGACGACAAGAATATGTGGAACCCCTCCACTGCCGCCTTTGATGTGGGACAGGACAACCTTTCCTATCTTGACTGTCTTTACGGACTTATGGTGCCCAGCGGCTGCGAGGCGGGAAATGTTCTTGCCTTGAACCTGTGCGACAGCATTGAGGATTTCGTAATGCTGATGAATAAAAAGGCGCAGGAGCTGGGCTGTGAGGACACCCATTTCAGTAATACTCATGGCTTGTGGGAGGAGGACAACTACACCACCCCCTATGATATGTATCTGATCACCCGATACGCTTACGACCATGTTCCAAAGTTTATGGATATATGCGATACTTACAGCTACGAGTTCCCTGCCAACGAACATAACCCCGACGGCTACACCAAGTACAACAGCAACCTGCTGATCTCTGCAAGCTCGGATTTCTATCTTGATTACGTTCACGGAGTAAAGACAGGAAGTATTGACGAATACTACGACAAAAACGGCGAGACCCACCCGGGCGGAAGAAGCCTTGTTACCACAGCGCAGAAAAACGGCTTTTCCTATATCCTGGTATCTTTCCAAGCCCCTTATTATGATGAGAATGGCGAAAAGTACCACTATAATGCTCTCGACCATTATCATCTCTACGAATGGGCTTACAACAGCTTTGTGTATCAGACGGTAGTTTCCGAAAATGAGATCTGCTCCGAGGTAGATGTGGAGCAGGGCGAAAACGACCGCTTGCAGCTGGTGGCAAAGAACCAGTTTTCAACCATTGTGCCCAAAGATCTTGCAGAGGGCGGCACCGAAGGCTCAAGCTCCGATTCGGTAACAAGCCCGGTTCAGAAAAAGGTAACGCTTCTCTATGACAATGTGATCGCCCCCGTCAAAAAGGGAGAGGTCTTAGGCAAGTTAGAGGTAATATACCAGGGCGAATTGGTGGAAACTATCGACCTTGTAGCTGCAAGATCGGTGGAGCGTTCTCAGGTGGCATATATTGCAGACCGCACAAGATCACTTACGGACACATCTTGGTTTTTCCCACTGCTTGCGTTGTTAGCGGTGTGCTTGATAACTCAGTTCGTGCTTATGGCGATACGCCGCAGAAAGCTGCTGCAAGAGGCGAGAAAAAGGGAAAGAATGAAGAGAAGAAATAATTATAAATAATATGTTAAATATAACTTTGATCAGCTTAGGCAAAATAAAAGAAGATTACTTCCTCTCCGCCTGCAGGGAATACGAAAAAATGCTGGGCGGATTCTGTAGATTTACGTCCGAATTTCTGCAAGCGGAAAAATTAAGCCCCGATCCCTCCGAAAAAGAGATAGAAAACGCTTTGGGCAAAGAGGGGGAGAATATACTGAAAAAGATCCCCCAAGGCGCGTATGTTATAGCTATGTGTATTGAGGGGAAGGAAATGTCAAGCCCCCAATTGGCGGCTGAAATCGAGAAAATATCACTGAATAACAGCAGCCTGTATTTTATAGTAGGCAGCTCCTACGGACTTTGCGAAAAGGTAAAGGCAAGAGCGGATCTGAAGCTGTCTATGTCTAAGATGACATTTCCCCACAATTTAGCAAGGGTAATGCTGCTGGAGCAGATATACAGAAGCATGTCTATTTTGGGCAACAGAAAGTATCATAAATAAATATAAAAGAAAAGAGGTCAGCGCAATGAGCAAAATAAATTACACAGACAAATTTGAGGGCGCAATAATCGGTTCGGCATTAGGTGACGCTTTCGGTTATCCTCTTATGAGCCTGACTTATGCGGATATATGTTCCACTTTTGAAAAAAGCGGCGCAAGAGAGCTGGCGATCAGCAGAAAAACAGGCACCGCCCTTTTCACCGAAGCCACACAGATGACGCTTTTTACCGCAGACGGAATTTTGTGGGCGGTGAACGAAGATTCCGCTTATGAAAATGGCGCGGTGGCATCACGTATCTTTTACGCCTATCAGGAATGGTTATATATGCAGACTAAGACTATCGCTGACAGAGTGTATGAGTGGATATTTGACAAGATGAGAAACCCCAATATGTCTTCTCTGCTTAATTCCAAGGGCTTGGGCAAAAACAGGCGGCTCAACGACACAAATATAAACGCACTCCTTGACGCAGTAGGCAGCAACTATGGCACTCTAAGCAAGCAGGTCAACAACAATACAGACGGCGGCGCGGTAAAGCGCGTGGCTCCCGTAGGGCTTTTCTACGGACAAAACCCCGACATGGCGTTCAGGATAGCCTGCGATGTGGGCGCCCTGACTCATTCCCACCCTGACGGCTATCTCCCCTGCGGAGTGTATGCGGCGATAGTGGCAGGAGTGCTGTCCGATAAGCCCGTTGACGACGCGGTCAATGAAGCTATGGCATTGCTTGCAGCTTATCAGGGCAACGAAAACACCTACAAGCTGCTCCAAAAGGCGGTTGATTTGGCAAATGACGAGGACACCGATCCCCAGGAGGGAATTTCCGAGCTTGGAGACGGCGTTTCCGCGGTTTCTGTCCTGGCGATCGCGGTATACAGCGCAATTTTGCACCAGAGAAATTACAAGTTCGCCATTGCACTTGCCGCAAATCATGACGGCGACAGCGCAGCCTGCGCGGCTGTTACAGGCGGTATTCTCGGAGCGTGGTACGGCTTGAAAAAACTGCCTAAGGACTGGAAAAAGAAGATACAGTATATAAATCTTATGGAGAATGTGGCGGACGCGCTCTATGATCATTCGGAGTATGCGGTGGTTGAGAATGACGAGGATTAGGATACAATGCGTTCTTATTTTTGCTCCCAAGAAACTTTGTGCTGATTTATGGTTCTCTCAAGGAAGTTGGCGGTAATTTACTGATTTAAAAAGAATTTAAAAATTCCGAAAAGCAAGCTCAATGGCGCAAGCGCCAAGAGCTTGCTTTTCGGAACCGGTCAGAATTTCCGTAGGAAATTCTG
>JAAVIE010000024.1 GCA_014799325.1 Oscillospiraceae bacterium | reverse complement strand
CCTCGCTTTTGCAGACAGAGTTTATTTCATCTCTTACGGTATTGAAAAGCTGTGAGTTCAGCTCAAACCCGTTGAGCTTGTCATAAAGATAATCCACTAAATCAAGATATATTTGCAGATCTCTTACCGAATACAGATCGTCAAGCTCGTCGCTGGCTGCTGAACCGATAGAGCGTATCTCGCGGAGTGCGTCTATCTGCGGAACTGTTTCTAACATAGCGTCGTACAGCTTTTTATTTTCCATAAGATCGGTGAGAGCGTCAAGGCGGTAGTTGATCACTTCTATGTCGTCGGTGAGAAAGTTTTCCAGGTTTATGTAGTCCTTGCCGTTCCAGGAATTTTCCTTGAATTTCACCATTTTATCAACGCCGAGTTCTTTGAGAAAGCTTAAATTTTTCATATTTTTCTTATCAATGACCTCCCATTCCGCTTATTACCGCATTAAACAGATCCGCTATCAGCCGTCTTTCCAAAAAGGACAGGAAAAAGTCGGCAACAAAGCTCACCGCCACTATTATTATCAGCAGCGTCTGGGAATAGCTTGACCTTTTCCACAAAAGACGGACAAAGCTCAAAAGGCAGTATATCTCAAAAGACACCACAAGTCCGCCCGCAGGGGCGAAATAGTAGTACATCAGAACCATTCCTATATTGAGGAAGAAAAGGTGGAGGAGGGTGGTCAGTATTATGCTGTATCTTGGGATAATTATGCTGTGGTTGTTTTCGAGATATTCTTTGCTGTTTTTTACAGTAAATATCATTTTTGTACCTCAATTTTTATTTAATTTTACCTTACTTATGATGCAATGTCAATACGCCTGGCACGAAAGGTACATATTAACAGCACCAACAGGAATCTTGATCCCAACCTGATCATCGGTCTTGTATTTCTTGACCCTGTTTCAGATAAAGTACAGCAGTTATTGTAAAAATGTTTTTCTCGGTTTCTATCTCCGTCATTCCGTCATACCGCTTCAATACCTCATTGACGCTTTTCAGACCCAATCCGTGATTTTCTTTATCGTTTTTTGAAGTAACAGGTATTCCGTTCTCGGTTTTTATATCATTTTCATAAGGATTTGATATTTTTACGATCATCATTCCTTTGGAATAACTGAGCTTGAGATCAATAAAACGGTTTTCCCTAACACAAGAAACAGCCTCCAATGCGTTATCTATCAGATTTCCCAAAATAACAGTCAGATCAAAGGAGGAAAAGATCAGATCGGAGGGCAGGGACGCTGTGACGTTGATCTCGGTATCATTTTCAACAGCGGGGGATAGTTTATAATTGAGCAGACTGTCGATTTGAGGATAGCCTGTATGAACGATCTCATTTTTATTTTGGTAAAAGTCTATTATGTCCGAAATGTACTTTTTTGCTTCATCGTTTTTATTGTTCTCTATGTATGAGAGAATTGCTATCAGATGATTTTTTATATTGTGCTTCATTTCTTTTGAGGTTTCGTGCAGATCTTCTATAACAGCGAGCTGATTTACATAATATTCGTTTTGCTGTTTTATCAGCATACTTTCCTGCTTATCACGGTATAATAATGCGACTTTGTCAAAGAGAAAGAAGAATACCATAAAATTTATTATCAGTATCGCCGCAACGGAAAAGACGATCTCATACACTAAAAGAGTGCTGTACTTAAAGAGCTGAAGCAAAATAAGCAATGAAGAAATAGGGATCATTAGAATAATGAACCAATAGGATCTTGGCAATGTGTTCTCTTTTTTTATACTTTTAAATCCGCTTACTGCCATTGCTATCGCAAATAAAAGAACATTTAATGCTATTACTCCAAAAATAGAATCATAGTTAATTTTTTCATTTATAGGAAAGCCGATATAGCCTGTTAATATTACAACCATCATTTCGGTGCAGAACCCGAAAACGTAGGTCAGCGTACTTACAAAAATTTTTTTCTTTAATGATGAACGGTATAAGAATGTTAATAAAAAATATGAGAGAATACTTACAGCAAAATTTATGATCGGAATATTAAATATCAGGTAAACCAATGAAGTCAAAATATAATAGCTTATGTAGGAAATTATTTCTGCGGCACTTTTTACTCTTCTTTCTTCAAAAAATGCTCTCATTAGCTTGTATACGGCATATACTCCCAATGTCTGTGATAACAGATATGTAATATTATAAGCGGTAAACGGTATCATGATCTGTCCTCCCCCAATTTCAGAAACAGCCTGCGCATTTCCTTCCTTTTATCCTTGCTGATAGGTATTTCGGTGCCGTCAGACATGATCACCTTATCGTACTCTATGCTTCGGGTCTGATCATAATTTATAAAGTATGATCTGTGAACACGCACAAAATCAGATCCGGACAGCTGATCTGTTATCTCCGAAAAGCTTGTTCTGTACTCATAGCTTCCGTTTACGGTGACTATTTTAAAGTTGTGTTTAAAGCTCTCAAAATACAATATATCCTTAACCTTGATCCTGTATGTGCTTTCCTTTATCTTAAATAAAAAATGTGATTTTGCTCGTCTGTAAGCCGCACCGCCAGATCTATCGCCTCAAAAAGCTTTGTTTTGTCAATAGGCTTAGGGAGAAAATTCAGCGGCTGAATATCAAAAAGCTGTTTATAATAGCCTTCTGTTGCGGAAATTACCACTATTTTTATATTATGATCCTTTAATTCTTTACGGATACGGTTTCCCAGCTCAACTCCGTTCATTTTGTCAAGCTCAATGTCAAGAAATATCAGATCGCAGTGATCGGTTTTCAGAAATTCCCAAAGATCCTCTGCGTTATAAAAATTATTTACAGCGATCTTTTGACCGCTTTTATTTTGGTATTCTAAGATATAGTCGTTTATCTCAGCGACTGTTTCCCTTATATCGTCACATACTGCGATCCTGAGCATTGATTTCACCTTCTTTGATCTTATTCAAACAAACCCCCGCAGCAGCGGGGGTAAGTAGAAAATTAGCTGTTTAATAACACACTATCTGACATTACACTTAAGCATCAACAGATCAAACCTGCAAACCTTCCCAAACTGCACCTCGCTGCAATTCTCCAAAAAAGGCTTGAACCCCAGCCTTTCATAAAGCCGCTTGGCATCTGCATTGTCGCTTTCCACTCCGATAGTGAACTCAAATATTCCCCTTTTCAGACATTGGGAAATTGCGCAGGTCATCAAAGCAGTGCCTATGCCCTTTCGCCTAAAATCGGGCAAAACGCGCAGGCCGAAAAAATACATTCTTTTGTTGGGAATGACGGCGGCGGGGATATTGGCGTTTTCCGTCATAATGCTCACTTCTCCCACAAAGCGGCCGTCCTCCTCAGCCACAAAGCATATCTCTTTACAGCTTTCAAGATTGCCCCTGCGTATATGCTGGAAATTCTCGATCTGAGACATATCGTATATCTCGTTAAGCTCACCGAGCCGCTCTACGGGCAAAGGTCTGATAACCATTTCTGCCTCCTCTTTTTGATAACGGAAAGATGTTGAAAGGAGATTGTAAAAACTTATTCCTCTGTTTCCTGAACCTTATAAATTCTCTTGATAACAACAGGCTTCAGGGGTCTGTCGCCGCGGCCTGTTTCCACATTGGCTATCTCGTCCACAACGTCCATGCCCTCAATTACTCTGCCGAAAGCCGCATACTGTCCGTCAAGGTGATGTGCGTCCTCGTGCATGATAAAAAACTGGCTGCCTGCGGAATCAGGGTTCATGGAGCGCGCCATGGAAAGCACCCCTCTCTCATGCAATATGTCATTGGGAACGCCGTTGGCAAGGAACTCTCCCTTGATCCTTTCATCGGGGCCGCCTGTGCCGTCGCCCTTGGGGCAGCCGCCCTGGATCATAAAGCCCTTGATGATGCGGTGGAAGGTGAGCCCGTCATAAAACTTCTGCTCCACCAGCTTTTCAAAGTTTGCCACGGTAATGGGAGCCTTTTCGGGGTAAAGCTCCAGCTTGATCTCTTTGCCGTTTTCCATTTCAATAACTATCATTTTTGTTGTCCTTTCGTTGTTGAATTTGTTGATTTTGTTGGTTTTATTGCTTATTGTTTTTCTTAAATCTTACTGCAAGGACTATTCCCGCGCCTACCGCAATAACACCTGCTATTCCTATTATTATATAAGGTACCAGGCTTCCCTTTTCTTTGGGAGTGTCAAAGGAAATATCAGACGGGCTTACCTTCTCGGTAGCGAGAGCAGCAGATGAAGCTGTATTTGTATCGGAAACAGCGCCGTTATCAATAACGCTTGTTTCTTCCGTTTGCTGTGTGTTTTCCTCCTGTGGAACGTTTTCCTCCGAAGTTTCAGATGTTTGTAAGATCTGTGTGTCCTCCAAGGCTTCCACTGCGGCAAGGGCTTTGGTGTAATGCCGTTCCTCCGCCTTGTCCGCGCGGTGGTCGAGAGAGAAAGCTTCTCCGGTTATATCAAAGTATTTGTCATAGGTGATGCTGTCGGAATATTTTCCGTTTCTGTAATTTCCCACTCCCGACCAGCAGGAATCCGCGTAAGCCCAGCGGTTTTCCTTTTCATACCAGAAAGCGGTGAATTCGTGGTTTTCTCTTCCTGTGGTGAGATTGTCGTAGGTTATCTCTCCGGAAGCGGCTGCCCCTTTCAGATTTACCGAACGTATGCCCTCTATCTCCAGCAGGGCGCAGAAAAGGTTTGCAAAGCCTGCGCAGGTGGTGCGGTGGTTTTCAAGGACATTGCAGAGAGCTACCGTTTCAATTGTTACCTCGGTTTCTGCCGCATCGTGATCATAGTAGATGTTGTCCGCGATCCAGCGGTTGATGAGATAGGCTTTCTCGTAGTCGTCCTCCACCCCCGAGCAGACTTGTTCCGCAATGGTCTGTATTTTGTCCATTGTGGCTTTTATCTCGTCCTTGTCCCCTGTGGGGCTGATGTAGTAGGCGGCGGCTATGGGCTCCGACTGCCTTACATTTTCAAGGACTTCGGCGTTGGCTTTGCATAAGCCGTTGTCGGGTATGAACCAGCCTGCGTCGTCATAGCCTAAGATGTATCTCATATAAACGTTGCTCTTAAAGTTGATGTAAAGGTCATAGTAACCGTTTTCCAACGGGTTCCCCTTAAGCTCGGCGGAAAATCTTCCCTCGCCCTCGGAGGCAAATTTGTCGGAGCTTACTTGTGTTCCCGAAATGCTGACGCTTTTGACGGTGTCGCTTGTGAATTTTCCGCTTACGGAGACCGTATCTCCCTTGGCGTCGATGACTGCGTAGTTTTCCGGGTGCAGAGAGGTGGCAATATGGCTGAGCCTGCCGATGTTTTCGTCAAGAGAGGAGGCGCGGCAGACCGCAGCGGTGCAATTCCCCCAAAAGAAAATGATGAGGGACAAGGCGAGGATCTTTGCGGGATTTTTTAAAGCAATAGGTTTCATAATTCTCCAAAAATAGTTTTTCTTTTTATTATACATCATTTGGCGGGATTTTGCAAGGTCAGATCTTTTTCCTGAGAAATTCCAGCAGACCGCTGCAGCCATACAAAACATCTTCGTAGGTCAAAACGAAATTCCCCGTGTACCAAGGATCGGCAATGCTGTCCCCTGCCCTGTCGGTGAAGTCTAACAGGCGGTATACCTTTTTGTCCCTGTCCTCGCCGATTATCCTTTTGAGATTGCGGATATTGTTTTCGTCCATTACCACAAGATAGTCGTATTCCTTGTAGTCCCCCTTTGTGACCTGCCGCGCGTGTCTTTTTTCAAAGGGAATATTTTTTTGGAGGAGTATGCTGCGTGTGCCGGGGTGTATGTCGTTTCCCAGCTCCTCGGTGCTGGTGGCGGCGGAGCTTATGTATATTTGGTTTTCCAAGTTATTGTTTTTTATGAGGTCTTTCATTACGAATTCTGCCATGGGGCTGCGGCAGATGTTGCCGTGGCAGATGAATAATATCTTTTGCATGTTTTTCTCCTTTCTGCGGGATCAAGGAATTTGTGCAGACATCATTTGCGCAAATTATTATTGAGGTAAATATCTGCATACTTTGCCATATATTTCATACAATTCTATCTTAAAAAGGTTTTGCCTTTATAAGATAGAATTATACCCAAAGCGCTATTTCCAAATTAACCTCTGAAATTTACGATCATTTTAATTTAGGAAATAGTATCAAATTCCGATCCGAGTATCCTTTTGCGTTTTTTGATTTTTGATTTTCGGTAAAGAAGGACATTATTTTGTCCTATAATAACGAACAGCCCTCCCGCTTCCCTCGCGGACAAGCTCCCCGCTTTCCACCAGCTTCCTCAGCGCCCCCTCTATGGCGCTGACGCTGAGAGAGGGACATAACTCCCGAATATCCTGCTTTG
>JAAVIE010000023.1 GCA_014799325.1 Oscillospiraceae bacterium | reverse complement strand
TGAGAGAACCATAAATCAGCACAACTTTTCTAAGAGAACAACAAAACAACAAATGGGGCAAAATATGAAAAATGTTTTGATAATATGCACCTCCAACAAGACCCGCAGTCCGCTGGCAATGGAGATAGCCAACAGTATCGCGGAGAAAAGAAATGTCAACTGCCGCTTCCAAAGCGCAGGTATCGCCATTATGGGGGAGCAGATAGACGATAACGTTAAAGCTGTACTGGCTGAAATAGGGATAGAGACCCAATATAAGCCTACCCATATCTCAAAGCTCAATATAAACGAATTTGACGAATTCCACGTTATGACGGAGCGGCAGAAAATAACTCTGCAATCTTATTTCAAGGGCAGAAAGCTTGATGACAGGATATTGGTTTTAGGCGTTGACGATCCCTATTTTAACGGTATAGAGGCTTACCGCAAATGCAGAGATGAGCTTGTGGCTTTTTATGAGGAATATTTAAAGTGATCACAGAAAATTCAACATACAGTAAAAAAGATAACGAATATTACTCTAAAATAATTGCAGAGCTTGAAAAAGAATGCTTCCCGGAAGATCCCTGGAGCAAGGAAGCAGTGAAGTCCTCTTTGGAGAGAGACGATATTCTCTATTTAGTGACGTTTTTAGACGGAAAAGCCATAAGCTACTTTTTAGCCGCCGCTTCCTACGGAACAGCGGAGCTGTACCGCATTGGAGTTTTGCCAACGTTCAGGGGACAGGGAAAGGGCGAACGGCTCATGAAGTCCTTTCTCCACTATCTCCCCAAAGACACCGAAAAGGTCTATTTAGAGGTAAGGGAAAGCAACAAAGCAGCAATAGGGCTGTATGAAAAAACGGGTTTCCAAAAAATAGGGGAAAGAAAAAACTATTACGGAAACGAAAACGGGATTATATTTATACTGAATGTATAATAAAAATAAAACAGAAAAAAGAAAGGAAAGAAAATGAAAAATACTTTAAAGAAAATCACCTGCGGACTGCTGGCTGCTGCTTCTGTCATCATCTCGGCAGGCTGCTCTCAAAGCGCAGGCAGTAACAGCGGCACCGCCCCCACAGAAGTAAAGACCTCTTCTTCCTTTAAGGGAAATACCGAGGACGTAACACTGGAAAAGGGAGATACTTACGCATTGATCAAGATCAAGGATTTCGGAGAGATAAAGTGCAAGCTGTTCCCCGAAGCTGCTCCAAAGGGTGTAAGCAACTTTATCGAGCTGGCGGAAAGCGGTTATTACACCGATAAGAAAATTCACAGAGTTGTTAAGGACTTTATGCTCCAGGGCGGCTCGGGCAACGGTGACGGAACCAGCGTAGAGGGTGAACCCGAATTCGGCGTTGAGTACAACACCAATATGCGGCACTATTATGGCGCACTTTGCTACGCCAATGCAGGTGGAGTTAACGGAACGCAGTTTTATATCATCAACAACAAGGGTTGCGGAGAGTTTACAGACGCATCTTATTACGAAAATGCAATAAAGCAGTGCGAGGATAATGTCAAGACTTGTCAAGAAAAGATCAAGACCACTTCGGGAGACGAGCAGGCATATTATCAGCAGGCTATGGATTACTACCAAAATAAGAAGAACATTTATGAAATGAATATGAAGGCGATAAACGACCGCACAGACGAGATGACCGAGAGATATAAGGAAAAGGGTGGATATCCTTTCCTGGACGGCGGTTATACCGTGTTTGGACAGGTAGTCGAGGGATTTGACGTTATCGATAATATTTCCGCGGTGGAGGTAAAGGCTAATTCGAGCGGAGAGAAAAGCTTGCCTGTGGAGGACATTTTTATTGAGTCGGTGACTATAGGAACAGTTGAGTGATCTGAAAATACAAATGGGGCTGTAAAAAATGATTTAAAAAGAATTTAAAAATTCCGAAAACGCAACGCTGAAGCGTTGTGTTTTCGGAACCGTCCACTGTTTCCGCAGGAAACAGTGGACATTTTTTAAATTCGTGCTATCAGGACAGTTGTACGAGTGGTAACCCGCCTGTCGGAAAGTTGTGCTTTTTTACGGCCACATTTTTTCAGCGGATCGGCTATTGATCCATATCTCAATTATCGATCACTGCCCCAGAAAAGATCCATTCTCCAGGTATCCAAAGCCACATCTTCCACTAACTCTCCTTTAGCATCAAACACAGAAACCGTGACCTTATCATCGGTAATGCCAAGCATGTAATTATACTCATCCTCACGCATAGTATAAACCTTATTATCGGCATAATCGATAACAATGACCCTTGACTGTCTATTCACTGCATTGATCAGCTCTCCGTCATATAAAGGCTCGGTAGAGTAGGTAAGGCATATTTCGCGGTATTCGTCACCGTTCAAGTCGCCGATATACATGGAGGTTATGGGGAATCCGTTGAAAACAATCTCGTTACTGGCAAAGGGTACTTCTATTTCAAAAATATCCTTGCCGGGCAAAGGCTCATTGGCTGCTTTCTTTCTGAAAATTATGTCGGGGAACTCCTCCAGCCTGAATTCGATAGTATCATGAAGCTTGGTAAGATCGCTTTCAAAAATCCAATTCGAAAGCATCTGCGCATTTTGTCCGCCGAATTTGTATTCGGGTATATCCTTATAAACGCTTTGATCGCACTTGGTGAAAGCGTCAAGGGTCATGGGTTCTTCCGATACAGCTCCATTTTCCCCATTCTTTACAATATAAAGAACATCATCTTTTTCCGAGAGAGAATAACCGGTGCTGACGGTACCGCTTGAAAGCGCATACTTTGTATCGTTCACATGATCGTATACAAATACGGTGTTATAACTGCTGTTTTCGAAATTCATGCAGTCAAAGCGCGCCTCAATGCAGATCTCATTATTACCGTCGCCGTTGAGATCGCAGAGGTAAATGGCGGTTATCTTATCAGCCCAAAGGAGATTTCTTGTAACATAGTTTTCCGTAAGGGTCAGAACATCGCCTAAATGAGTAGCGCCGATAAATTTAGGCTCGCGGTCAAATCTGAATTGAATGTTGGTAGTTTCGCCCACCCAAAAAGGAACTGTCATATCATCGGGATAAGAAACTCCGTTCTTGGGATCCATTATCATTACGACATTTTCGGGAGGAAATTCTGTATTCTCGGGAGGCTGTTCTGCGGGCTCGGTAGCGGAACCGTCATCGCCGCCTATCTCCCTGAGCATATCCATTGTAAGCAGCTCTGCCTTTTCGTCACGGTCATCTTCGTTCCAATAGTAGGAGAATTTATAGGATAAAAGATACAGCTCGCCGTCTTTTTTCTCTAAGAAGTAATCCCTTTCTCCGCGATCGTCAAGCATATATGCCTTATCATTGTAATAATCAAGCACATATATAAAATTGCTTACAATGCCCGATCCGATAGCAACAGAAGCGCATAATTCACGCCTGCCGTCGCCGTTAAGGTCGCAAAGATATATACACCCCGGCAAAGCGTAAATGCCTGTTCTGAACTGATGTCCGTTGTCGGCGTCGGTGTACAGCGTGCCCTCCTCCCAGCCGAAGGTCACACCCTCGAATTCCTCCATTTCAAATTGAAGGTGAAAGCCGGTAGGAATTCCGCCGGAATAGTAATCATCAAGGAATGGCTCAAAGGGGCATACCACCTTTTCATAGGCCATAACATAAGTGGGGCGGGGCGAGGAGTCGGCTTTTGCAAGCTGTCCCGCAAGCTCGCTGTAAATTCCCTCATTAAAAACAGCGGGAGAAACAACGCCCTTTACGTTCTCTCTGTACTCAAAGGAAGCATTTTCTTCTCCGGGTACGGGATAGCGCCCCTCATAGTCGTTTACCGCAGAGTAGGACTGATCTCCCCAGATCCGATCGTCTTGCTCGCTGTTGGGGTTCAAAAAGTAGATCCATTTATCCCCCTTGACCATAGGCGTTAATTGAGAGAAGGAATAGATATTGTATTCATCGTCAATGTCATATACCACGGAATAGGGCTGGGTAATGATTATCTCATCTCCTGCCCACACCTTGCCGTTGCCCTTCAGCACCTTTTCCACCTTAAGAGTGTTATAGGACCGATACTTATTGATAAAGTCCCCTTTCATAGCCTGACTGAAATCGGGAATATCGGTTTCTGCGGTTTCCTGACCGCTGTTATTGGTAAAAGTACCCATAACCACAAGCTGGCTGTACTCCGCCAACTCCTCATAGCTTGAAAACTTGGAGGGGTTGGGATAGTCGGGGTATTTATCGCCTATACATTTCATTCCGCTTATGCTTGAAAAATCGTGAACGGGCGAATACAGCGCATCGGGATATTTGCTGCCGTTGATAACATTTACAATAGTTTTGTATTCGGGAGCAACCGGATCGGCAACAAGTGGCGGCGGAGCGAGCTGCCCGCGGTTCATATCAACTGCCGCTGTTGCTGTGACAGCTCCCGCCAAAAGAACACAGGCTGCGGCGGTAAAAAACGGCTTTCTGTTTTTCTTGGGGGAAGTGACTATTACGGGCTTTACAGGCTGTTCTGTTTCGGTGACTGTTATTGAGCTTGCAGAGGATTCCGCCATACCTGCCGCCGCTATCATCTCATCGTCAATGTCGGTAAGAGCTTCAAAAAATTCCTCGCGTTTCATCATATCATTCCTTTCTTCTCTAAATGCTGTTTCAGCTTTTTGCGTGTTCTGTTGAGAATAACAGAGGTATTGCTTTCGGATATACCGTTTTGGGCGGCTATGTCCTTGACGCTGTTACAGTACCAGTATCGGCTTATGAAAATGTTCCGCTTTTTCGGGGGCAGCTTTTTGAGGAAACGGTTGATCTCCTCTGTCAGCTCTTTCCGCTCCTGCTCCAGCTCCACCGAGGAATCCGAGGGGATAACCTCCGCCAATTCGTCAAGAACTACGTCGGTGCTGCCCTTGCCTCTTTTCTCCGCTGTGAAATATCTCCGTCTGCTTATGGCAAGGTTGCGGGTGAGCTTGCCGAGAAAGGCGGAAAGGAGCTGCGGGTCGTTGGGCGGGATAAGCTCCCAGGCTTTGAGAAAGGCGTCATTTACGCATTCTTCGGAATCCTCGCGGGAGCCTAAGATATTCAGGGCTATTGTTCGGCAGTATGCGCCGTACTTTTCGGAAAGGGCTGTAATCGCCCTTTGATCGCGGTCAAAGAAAAGCCGAATTATTTCTCTGTCGTCCATAGGCGTGTCCGTCCTTTTGAAAATTCGTATACTTGTTTTCGTCTATATACACGCAGGTTTTTTTTGAATCTTACATTTTTTTAAAAAGTTGTGTGATTAGATGCCCGCTTTTCGGGAAGATGTGCGAATAGATACCCGCTTTCAAGGAAAGTTGGCGGTAATTTACTGATTTAAAAAGAATTTAAAAATTCCGAAAAGCAAGCTCAATGGCGCAAGCGCCAAGAGCTTGCTTTTCGGAACCGGTCAGAATTTCCGTAGGAAATTCTG
>JAAVIE010000022.1 GCA_014799325.1 Oscillospiraceae bacterium | reverse complement strand
TAACCACTTGCTTTTATAAAACATATTAAAAGTTATAAACCATAACATTAGTAAAACCCCATAATGTAAATTCCCTCTCAATTCTAATGCTGAATGAAGCATTATGATTCTATAGAGCCAAATTCTCTTATAGATGTTTTTCACACAATATTTCACCTTTTATAAACCAATACATGAACTCCCAAAAGTCTGTTTAAGTATTTAAATTATCACTTATAAAAATTTTTTCACAATTTTGATAATATTCCACTTGAAGTGTCTATATTTGCTTCTATTAAGCACTTCTAAATATGCAATAGATCTCATTTCTAATTCAACTTCTACTGTAATTTTATGGTGATGTTTAGCTTGCTTTTAATGCTCCAAACGCTTTTCAAACTATTTTACGCAAAACGTTTTGCAAATAAACTTGTTCTTTTTTCTGCAACTCTATATGCTCTTCTTTTTCTAAAACGATCAATATTCTTTGCCTCTTGATCCGTGTAATATAAGCAGTATTAATGCAGCCTTATTTTTTCAAACTTTTTGTTGGTACTGACTGTTTCGTAAATATTAAGAAAAATGCATATATAATATACAATTATATTATCCACCCTTGAGCTTGTCCTATTAAAGATACCACACATTTCGCCAAATTTCAACACAAAACCACCTGAGCGGTCAAAATTTGACGATGAACGGTATTTTTGTTGTACAATTTAACAAAATAATGCACATTTTTGACTTAATAAATCTATTTCAATTTCAATCGGCTAAATTATAGCATATTTTTCCGCACCTTTTTGACAAATGTCAAAATTATCCGTCATAATGTCAAAATTGGACATTAATGAAACTTTTAAAAAGATTTTTCTTATAAATTTAAGTATAATGTATTAAGGAAAAATTTTCAATACATTTAGCGCAACGTGTAATTTTATTGTTAAAATTACTAAAAAGTCAATATTTAGCTTGTACAATTTCACATCATTTTTATCTCTTGATTTATCTTAAATTCACCCTTGGATATAACCCTTTTATGAAATAAAAACCTGCTAAAAAAATTCAATAGATATACGCCTACCAATGCTTATAGCAAACGTGAATCACATAATATTTACACCAAGACAAGAGAGGGATGCAAAAAAAGTTTGCGAAAATGATAGTACAAGTCAAGGCAAACATAAAAGCCGAAAAAGAACAGCTGAAAACGATGAACAAATCGTTCACCCTCTAAACCTAATAACAAAACGTTACCGACTATGTCAAAAATTGAGTCGCAGTAAACAAAGAATAGAGCGAAGCCCTACTCCCTGAAACGGGGAGAGGGGTTAAGTTTTAAAACTGACATTTACATTAAACTCAGGGGCGTTTTGCCCCTGAGTTGTTCAAAGGTCGGATTTCGCTACCTTTGCCGAGTTTGTTAGGTACTCTGTGTTTCGGGGAGTACCTAAAATAAAGAATATGTGTCAAATAATACACTCGCCCTGTTTCAGGGCATGTGGGTTGCTTCAAAATAGGGCGTCCTTGAAAAATACCATTTCGGTAGTTTTCAAACATCACCCGATAGGATCGGGTAACAAAACGGCGCTGTTGACAAACTATATATTTTGCGAAAAAAGCAAAATTAACACCCTGTAAACCCGCATTGCCTCGTTGGAATTTCGGGCGATTTTTCAAAAAACACCTATTTGTCAACAGCCCCAAAACGTTACTCCATAAAACAACAGCAGCATAAAGAAAAAATAATACAAACTCTTCTCGCCTACCAAAACGGTACTCGAGAGGGGCGTAACGAATCGTTACTACCTTAAAAACAAAACCGCATCACACAGTCATCAAAAGGCTCTGTAATGCGGTTTGTGGTCGGAGTGGCGAGACTCAAACTCGCGACCCCCGCATCCCAAATGCGGTGCGCTATCAACTGCGCTACACCCCGATTTTATTCAATTTTTTTAAAATTTTCCGAAAGTGGTCAAATATGTGGTCAAACGGATTTTCGACCATGATTTACGTCCAACGAAAACACCGTGACAGTGTAGTGTGAAAAGAAATGTGCAAAAATCGCTTTCACAAAGCCCTCCGCTAGGCTTATGCTCCCAAATGTCGCGCGCTACCAACTGCGCTATACCCCGAAATACAATAGATTAATTATACACCAACAACCCAAGTCTGTCAAGCTTTTTCAAAAAAATTCCTCTCTACTCAGTCCACCTGATCCACCCCAACAAAATCACCAATCACCCCTCTAAAACCCAATTCCCAACATAATCCACAAATTCTCACATCAAAAACTATAAAAAATGTAAAAAAACAGGAAACCCCTTGAACTCGGACGGTTTCCGTGCTATAATGGAAACCAAGAAAAGACCAAAAGTTTCCAAGGAGGTGAAAATCCCAATGGACTTGCGCAACCGCATAATCACCACAGCATCTGAACTCTACCAAAAAACAGGCTTGCAGTTCACTATGCAGGAGGTAGCCACCGCCCTGAATATCAGCAAAAAAACCATCTACACCGTCTACCCCTCGAAGGAGTCCTTGCTCATAGATATGATCGACAGCCTCTTCGCCGACATTCACCGCAAAAAAACCGAGCTTGCCGCCGCTCCCATACCCATAGAGGACAGAATTAGATCGGTAATAGTGGCAATGCCCGAGCAGTATGCCGCCTTAGATTTCCGCCGCCTTAACGAGCTGGAGGACAAATACCCCGCCGCCGCCCGGCGGGTGCGCCAACATCTCACCGAAAATTGGGAACCCACCATAGATTTGTTGGAGGAGGGAATAGCTTCGGGCAAGATCCGCCCTGTTTCTATCCCCATACTAAAGCGCGTGATAACAGCGTCCATTGAAAGTCTGCTTTTAGAAGAAAACAGCGAGGGCGATTACACAGAAAGCCTGAAAACAATGATCGACATCATAATGAATGGAATAAGGAGGCGTGAAGATGAAGTACAGCATAAATGACGGCTGGGAGTTTACCTCGGAGTGGAGCGATGAATTTTCAAAAGGGCAGGGAAGCGCGCAATCGGTACGTTTGCCACACACCTGCAAGGAGCTGCCCCTGCACTGTATCGCCCCCGAAGATTATCAGATGCTTTGCGGCTACCGCAAGACCCTGAATATTCCCGAGGAGCTGAAAGACAAGCGCCTGTTTCTCCAATTAGACGGCGCAGCTCACATAGCAACAGTATATGTAAACGGAACCGAAGCGGCAACCCACCGCTGCGGCTACACCGCTTTCCGTGTGGAGCTTACAGAGCTTGTAAATTACGGACAGCCAAATTTGCTTGCGGTAAAGCTCGACACAAGCGAAAATCCCACCATTCCGCCCTTTGGCTTTGTGGTGGATTATCTCACCTACGGCGGACTGTACCGCGAAGCATGGCTTGATGTAAGGGAAAAGAGCCTTATTACCGATATATTTGTCACCACACCAACGCTCACCACAGCGGAGGTCGGAATATCCGCCGAAAATGCTCCCGACAATTCCAAATTTGAAATAGAAATTCAAAACAGCGACGGAGAAAAAATCTGGGGCGGCAATACCCAACACATAAGCATCCCCGGCGTAAAGCCCTGGGACACAGAAACCCCCAACCTTTACAAATGTGTTGTTCGCCTTATTTCCTCGGAGGGAAAAGTCCTTGATCAGCAGGAGACCACCTTCGCTTTCCGCACAGCAGAGTTCAGAGCAGACGGATTTTATCTCAACGGAAAAAAGACCTTCCTGCGTGGCTTGAACCGGCACCAAAGCTACCCCTATATCGGTTACGCCGCCCCCGAAGCTCTCCAGCGCAATGACGCCCGCATTCTGAAATATGAGCTGGGCTGCAATGCCGTCCGCACAAGCCATTATCCCCAAAGCCATTATTTCTTGGACGAATGCGACAAGTTAGGACTATTAGTATTCACCGAATTGCCCGGCTGGCAGTATATCGGCGACGAAAAATGGAAGGATCAGGCTTGCGAAAACCTTCGTGAAATGATCCTGCAATACCGCAATCACCCTTCTATCGTACTTTGGGGAGTGCGTATAAACGAGAGTCAGGACGACGATGAGTTTTACAAACGCACCAACGCAATTGCCCACGAGCTTGACCCAAGCCGTCAAACCTCGGGAGTGCGTTATCTTGAAAAAAGCCGCCTGCTGGAGGACGTATACGCTTACAACGACTTTTCCCACGACGGAATTGCCCCCGGCGTAAAGCCCAAAAAGTCTGTCACCCCCGATATGGGAAAGGCTCTGCTGGTTTCCGAATGCAACGGTCACATGTATCCCACCAAACCATTTGACACATGGGAAAAGCGTCAGGAACACGCCCTGCGGCACATCAGAGTGCATAACGGAGCGCAAAAGGAACACGCAGGCTGTTTCGGCTGGTGTATGTTCGATTATCCCACCCATAAGGATTTCGGATCGGGCGACAGAATATGCTATCACGGTGTAATGGACGCATTCCGCAATCCTAAGCTTGCCGCTGCAGCCTACTCAAGCCAGGGCGACAGCTCCCCCATTTTAGAGGTAGGCTCCTCAATGGATATAGGCGACTACCCGGGAGGACGTTTAGGGGAAGTTTATGTTTTCTCAAACGCCGACGAGGTCGCTTTATACAAAAATGATGTTTTTGTAACAAAAATGCGCCGCAGTAAATGGTCAGACTTGCCCCACCCGCCCTTTGCCGCAGATGATACCATAGGAGAATTGCTGGAGACCCAAGAGGGCTTTTCTCCCTCAAAGGCAAAGATCTTGAGAGAATGCCTTAATGCGGCAGGAAAATACGGACTTGCGGGACTTCCTCTGTCCTGCAAGCTGAAAATGCTTTGGTGCATGGCAAGATACGGACTGAAATTCCAAGACGGCGTAGACCTGTACGGAAAGTATGTTGCAAACTGGGGCGGAGAGTCCACCGCCTGGAAATTCGAGGGCATAAAGAACGGAAAGGTGGTTTCAAGCGCTATCTGCCGTCCTTCCGACCTTCTTCACCTTGATGTAAAAGTCAGCAATACAGATCTGACCGAGGGAATTACCTACGATATGGCGGCAGTAAGAGTGCGCATTTTAGATGAAAACAACAACTCCGCCCCCTACGCACAGCTCCCCGTAAAATTCTCGGTATCGGGCGCGGCAGAGCTTGTAGGTCCCTCCACAGCCACCGCCGAGGGCGGTATGTGCGGAACCTATATCCGTACTATAGGAACAAAAGGAACTGCAGAACTGAAAATTCACACCGAACAAACCGAGGACGTAATAATACGCTTTACCGTAAATACTGAAGAAAGGGATTGGATCGAAGAAAAATGGAACTGAAATTCAAACAAAAAGCCGCCTACGGAATAGGCGCGGTGGGCAAGGATATGGTGTACGCCCTGTCCGCTTCCTACGCTATGTATTTTTATCAGGACGTTTTAGGATTAAGCGCAACATTTGTGGGATTGATACTGATGATAGCCCGCATTTTTGACGCAGTAAATGACCCCTTTATGGGCGTGCTTGTTGCCAAGACCCACAGCCGCTGGGGACGTTTCCGCCCTTGGCTCTTCACAGGCACTATCCTCAACGCGGTGGTGCTGTACGCTTTGTTTGCGGCGCCTAACTTAGAGGAAGCGGGGCTTATGGTCTATTTCTCCATAGTATATATTCTTTGGGGAATTACTTATACCATGATGGATATTCCCTATTGGTCAATGATCCCTGCTGTAACAAAAACCTCCGCTGATCGTGAAAATCTGTCCGTAGTGGGAAGGACTTGCGCAGGCGTGGGAAGCGCTCTGATAGCCATGTTCACAATGCTCCTGGTAGGCGCACTGGGCGGCGACAGCGAGAGAACGGGCTTCCGTTGGGTAGCTCTTATAGTGGCGATCCTCTTTGTAGTTTCCGAAATTCTTTGCTGTATTTTCTTCAAGGAAAAATCACAGACCAAGATGGAAACAGCAGGCGTAAAGGATATGTTTAAAGCCCTTTTCCGCAACGACCAGGCAATGGTAGTTGTATTGAGCATCGTGCTTATCAACTCGGCATTGTACCTTACTTCAAACTTTGTTATCTACTTCTTTAAATACGATTTCGGCGGAGCCAACTGGAAAGGAGATTACACCTTGTTTTCAACAGTTGGCGGTGCTGCGCAGATACTTGGTATGATGGTACTGTATCCCTTGCTCAGAAAGGTTCTGTCAAGCACAAAGGTGTTTGTTTTAAGCATAATAACCGACCTGGTGGCGTATGCTGTTCTTTTGGCGATCTGCCTTTTAGGTTTTTCAAGCACGCTCCTCTTGCTGTTTATCCCCGGAGTTCTCATCTTCGCCTGCAACGGTATGCTGTCGGTGCTCACAACTCTGTTTTTGTCCAACAGCGTTGATTACGGTCAACTTAAAACAGGACGGAGAGAGGAAAGCGTTATCTTCTCAATGCAGACCTTTGTGGTAAAAGCCGCGTCGGGCATTGCAGTTTTCCTCACAGGCATAGGGCTTGATATAATAGGCTTGCAGGGCAACACCGACGACACCGCGGCTGCCGCTGTACAGACCCCCGAAACATTAACAGGACTTAGACTGATGATGACTGTACTGCCCTTTATAGTTTTAGCAATAGCCCTTGTTCTCTTCAACAAAAAATTCAAGCTCACAGATGAAAAGGTAGCGGAAATAGCTCAACAGCTTAAAGAAAAGGAGCAGGCAAACGATGAATAAATTAGATTGGCGTATTGAATCGGGAAGCAGCGTTATTGAGGGCGCTGAAAGCATTGAAGGTAATGTTGTGAGAATTCACCCCAATGTTCCACAAGGGCTGATCAGAAAAATAGCCGCATTTTTGCCCTACGACATGGAAAATGACCAGCGCCTTTTTATGAACGGCTACCAGACCTGGACGTACTGCCCCGAATACAAGAAAACCGACAAGATAAGGGGTCTTGACCACCTGCCAAAATTCCTCATAGACAAATACTCCTTTGACCGCTACGGCGACTATCACTTTATAGACTATCCCAACAAAGCGGGAATGTTCCACGGCTTTTCCTACTGCTATTTCCGCAAAGGGGACAAATTCCGCCTTTTAGCTTCCTTAGACGAAAGCCTTGGCTACACCGTTTTCAGATACGACAGCAACAAGGGCGTACTTACCGTTACCCGCGACTGCGAGGGCGTGGAACATTCGGGCGGAGAACTGCCTGCCTTTGATCTGTATTTTGCAGAGGGAACCGAGCAGGAGGTTTTCGACGGCTGGTTTTCTGAAATGGGCATACAGACAAGGACAGACAGACTTCTTGCAGGCTATTCAAGCTGGTACAATCGCTATGAGGACATTACCGAAAAGACTATCATTTCCGACTTAGAGGGCTGCAAGACTCTTCTTTCCGAGGGCGACCTGTTCCAAGTGGACGACGGCTGGGAGCCTGCGGTGGGAGATTGGCTGGAACCCGATAAAACAAAATTTCCCATAGGTATGAAAGAAATCGCTGATAAGATACACGAGTCGGGCTTCAAGGCGGGTCTGTGGCTTGCTCCCTTCGTATGCGAGACCGACTCGGAGATCTGCAAAAACCACCCCAAATGGCTGTTAAAGGTCAGAGGAAAGCCCTGGAAATGCGGCGGCAACTGGAGCGGATTTTACGCTCTCAATATTGACATTCCCGCAGTGCAGGACTATCTGCGCAAAGTATTTGACCGTGTTCTCAACGAGTGGGGCTTCGACCTGGTAAAGCTGGATTTCCTCTATGGTGCGGCGCCCTTCGGCACAAAGACTGAGAGCCGCAGCGGCAGAATGATCCGTGCAATGAAGCTGCTTAGGGAGTGGTGCGGCGATAAACTGATACTGGGCTGCGGCGTTCCCGTAATGCCCGCATTCGGACTTGTGGACTACTGCCGTGTAAGCTGCGATGTTGGGCTTGACTGGGACGATAAATGGTTTATGCGCCTGTTCCACCGCGAGCGTGTTTCCACAAAGCAGGCTATAGGCAACACGATCTTCCGCCGCCAGCTTAATGGCAGAGCCTATCTGAGCGATCCCGATGTATTTTTCCTAAGAGAAGAAAATATCAAGCTTACTGCCGAGGAAAAAACTAAGCTGGCAAAGGTCAACGCTCTTTTCGGGGGAATACTGCTGACCTCCGACGATCCGTCAAAGTACGGACACGGCGCCAGGGATCAGTACCGTGAACTGCTGCTGCTTCGTAATGCGGAAAATGTCAGGGTCAATGCAGATAATGGGTTGACTGTGGAGTATGTGCTGGACGGTATCGAGAATAAAATAGAGTTATAATACTAATATCCATTTAAAAAGCATCCAAGCCGCTTTTTAAATGCTCCGCCGCACAGCGGCGGAGTGAGGGAGCAAAGCTCCCTCAGATATTGTATTGAACATACATACCCACCGCCCTTGGCGATCCTTCGGCAAAGCCAAAGGATTTTGACAGTAGATTTTATCTACTGTCAAAATGGGTATTAGTATAATAAGTATTTTAAAAACAAAAAAGGGCTGCGAAAATCAGCCCTTTTTATTTTTATACTCACGATCTCAATCCCTATGATAAATAGCAATAGCGTCCTTAATAGTCTTTTCAAAGGCTTCCTTACCGTACTTATCGACTTGGTTCTTATCCTTCTCCTCATGAGTAAGACAGCCCGCACCGCCGATACAGCCGCCTACGCAAGCCATACCCTCAATAAAGTTATTGGGCAGCACATTCTTAGACGCCTTAAGCAAAGCTACCTTGCACTCCTCAATACCGTTACATGCGATACCCTTAAGCTCAAAGTCATCAGCACCCTGTTCCTTCAAAGCCTCCTCAACTGCATCACAAAGACCGCCGCTTCTGGCAAAAATTCTTCCGAAGTAGGAAGCGTTATCCAAAACGCCCTCTTCAAGCTCTCCCAAATCAAGATTCTTGCCGTCAAACAAAGCCTGCAATTCCTCAAAGGTAATGACGCTGTCTATGTAGGGAGCCACGGTCTCCTTCTGGAACTCCGCTTTCTTTGCGGTGCAGGGTCCGATAAATACGATCTTGCACTCGGGATCGTTGTCCTTGATGTTCTTAGCAATTTCAGCCATAGGCGAAAGGTTATGGGAGATCTTGTCCTTCAGCTGCGGGAACTGTGTTTCCACATACTTTACAAAGGCGGGACAGCAGGAGCTTGTCAAAAAGCCTTTTTCCTTTAATTCCTTAGCTTCCTTGTATGCAACTAAGTCAGCGCCCAGAGCCGCTTCAATAACATGATAGAAGCCCAGTTTCTTGATTCCTGTAATGACCTGACCAAGCTTAGCATAGCTGAACTGGCTGGAAACAGAGGGAGCAACCACCGCATAAACCTTGTACTTGGTGTTGTCCTCGCTCTTTTTGAGAATGTCTATTACATCAAGAATAAAGCTCTTCTCGGAAATAGCGCCGAAAGGACACATGTAAACGCAGGCACCGCAGGAAATGCACTTGTCATAGTTGATAGAAGCGCACTTGTCCTCGTTCATGGAAATTGCGCCGATCTTGCATGCCTTTTCACAAGGGCGCTTGTTGTTGGCAATAGCGCTGTAGGGGCATACCTTAGCGCATTTTCCGCACTCGATACACTTTTCCTTGTCGATATGCGCTTTCTGCTGCTTGTCAAAGTAGATAGCTCCTCTGGGGCATGCTTCCTCGCATCTGTGAGCAATACAGCCGCGGCAGCTGTCCGTAACTGTATGACCGCTTACCGAGCATTCGTCACAGGCTATGTCTATTACCTCGATAACATTTGGATTATTCTTATCGCCTCCCAAGGCAAGCTTTATTCTCTCCCCTACAATGGCTCTTTCCTTGTAGATACAGCAGCGCATTGTAGCTTCCTTGCCCTTGACGATTATCTTGGGAATATCATGGTACCAGTAAAGCTCCCGATCCTCAAAGGCATAGCGGGCGACCTCGCGGAGTACCTGATATTTAAGATGTTGTACCTTAGTATCAAATTTTCTCATTTTATTCTCCTTTAGAATATTAGCAGAATATTATCCGAAATATTAGAAATAGCTTACCTTGATCTTTTTGCCCATTGTCTTTAAAGCCTCCGACAGCTGTTCCACAAGGCGCATTTTGACATTAAAGCCTATGGGAAGATCGGGGTTCTGGTGGGCGGCGTTTGAAGCTCTTCCCACAAAGAAGTTTATGTCGGTAGCTTCCTCAAACAGCATTCTTGAAATTGCCGAAGCGCCGTCCAGACCGTAATTCCAGTCGTTGAACTTTTCGTTGTCCTTAACATAGCTCTGAGCGTACAGCACAACTCTGTTTATGGTAATAACGCCCTCTGTAACAAGGTCAACACCGTCAATTTCCGCAGTAGGGGGAATTTCGGGATCAAGGTAATCAAGAGAGGGTCTCACTTCTTTTCCCAGATACTGCGCCGCCAGGGAAGAAGTGGTTCCTCCGCACACAATATGCTTGCCCTGCTTTGAGAAAAACAGCGACATCATTTTTGTAACGTCCTTGGGGTCGGCAGGAGGGCCTATCATCAGATTTACCGACTGTCTCGGTCTGATCTTCACCGAGCATACTGTGGTGTCATCTCCGGGATTGCCGCCGTACAGCTTGTTGCATTCGTCCAGCAGTATTGTTGTAAGTCCCTTGGCTGTGGCGTCGGGGGTATAGAACTTCTCCATATAGTCGATAATGTTGTCCCTCTGCCAGCCGTAGTTAAGAGCCATTCCCACGCCTGCATGGATACAGCCGTCGCTCATCATAATGAAAACATCGTTTTCCATAAGCTTGATCTTGGAGCGGTAAATGGTCTTTCCGCCCATTTCGGTGGAAGTTTCGGGATAGACAAAGTTTTTTCCGTCACGGAGCAGTATCACATGGGGATTATCGTATTGGATTATCTCCGCTTCCTCGTTGTTGCATATCTTAAGGATAGTAAAGGTGGAATAAGCCACTCCTCTCACTTTGCACACGGGAAGCGTTGACGCAATGGTATTAACGCACTCCTCGATAGACATAGATTCCGCCATCATAGTTGAAATGATCTTGGAGGTAAGAGTGGAGAGAATACACGCCTTTACGCCGCTTCCCAAGCCGTCTGCGAGCACTACGATCTCGGTATTCTCATCGGGCTTGACTACGATGACCTGATCTCCGCAAAGCTGTTCCCCCACATGGTTAAGGCTGTGATAACCTATATCTGTACATAAATTATTCATTTATATTCACCTCATTATTGATCAAGAGTGATTAAGAGATTCTTTCAGCTTTGTGAGTGCGATCTTGGTTTCCGCTGTGGTCTCGCCCAGAAGTGACGCGATCTCCTGAACTGCCATCATCTGCTTTTCAATAACCTTGTCGGTTATCTCAATGGTGCTCTGGCTCAGCTCGTCCTTGGCCTTCTTCGCCTTTTCCTCCTCGGTAACATCACGCATGATGCTCATTACGATATGATAGCCGGGATCGTAAATGAGGGTCTGCTCAACATACTTGTTGTATTCCGCAAGGAAAATTCTCTTGTCGTGAATATTAACTCCGCTTTCGATAACGTCAAAGAAAGGCAGGGGATCAAGTATACGGACTACCTGCTCGCCCAGCACGTCGGAAGCGTTGGCGATATTCATAAGCTTCAGCGCCGATTTGTTTATCTGCTGAACTTCAAGAGATTCGTTAAGCACGATAATGGCGTTAGGTGTATTTTTGATAATTGTATCGGAGAAGCTCTCGGCTTTTTCCTTCAGGAAGGGCAGACACATTGAAAGGTCGGCTTTTCCGTTGTATACCGCAACAGCCTTTTCACGGCAGGTATTGTAGCCGCAGCTTCCGCAGTTAAGCTCGTCGGCGGGGCTTCTCTTGCCCATTTTTCTGAGAATTTCGTCAATGGCCTTGCTGCCGGGCATAAGACGCTTAACACCGATAAACTTCATATCCTTCTCCATAGCCTTGTCATCAAGGGGAGTAGCGTTAAAATCATCTTTCTTAGCGTACTTGTCAACGATAACTGTGTTGGAAATACAAGCGTGGCGGTTTCTCTCGATAACGGGGCCGCTGACGCAGCTTCCGTAGCAGGCGGACATTTCGATAAAGCACTTGCCCATTTTGCCCTCGGAAATTTCCCTGAGAACGTTTACGCAGTTTTCCGTGCCGTCCACATGAACATAGGTATAATCGGGGTTATTGCAGTTCATTGATTTGAGGACGCCGCCGCCCGTGGGGAACAGACGCGCCTTTCCTCCAACGTTTGCGGGATCCTCGCAGGGCTCAAATTCCACCCCTGCCTCCTTCATCCATTCCGACAGCTCCTCAAAGGTAAGCACGCAGTCCACGATACCGGGATAGTCGTCCGCTTCCTCTTTTTTGGAAATGCAGGGGCCGATAAATACAGTCTTGGCTTCGGGATTGCGTTTCTTGATCTCCAAGGAATGCGCCTGCATAGGGGAGACCACCTTTGCCAAATAGGGAAGCACTTCGGGGAAATGCTTTTGTATAAGCACATTTACCGAGTGACAGCAGGAGGAGATAATAAGCTCCTGTTCGCCCTTTTCCACCATTTCGTCATACTTTTGCTTTACAACGGTAGCACCCTCGGCAGTTTCCTCCGCTCCCGCAAAGCCTAACTTTTTCAGCGCCTTTTCAACGGAAGAAATGGAAAGTCCCTCATAATTGGCCACAAAAGAGGGCGCAATGCTGGCGATAACGGGGCTTCCGCCTGCAATAAGACCCTTTGCCGTGTCTATATCGTTTTTGATCTCCTTGGCATTCTGGGGGCAAACTACAAAGCACTGACCGCAGAGAATACACTCGTCCTCAACGATAAACGCCTGGTTCTCAAAAAATCTTATGGATTTTACGGGGCAGTGGCGTATGCACTTATAGCAGTTTTTGCAGTTTGACTTTTTCAGTTTAAGGTATTGGCTCATAAAGTATGTACCTCTCTTTTTTATTATGCTTCGGTAAGGGCAAGGGTCTTAACGTGATCTTCAAAAAATTCATTAAAGCTGTCCTCGTTTACGCCGAAGATCTGATCGTTTACCTTTACGGAAACTCCGTTCATGCAGTGACCGAGGCAGAAAGCCGCCGACACGGCTACCTTGTCCTCCAGACCGTTTTCCTTGACGGCATTGTTCATCAGCTCGATAATTTTGTAAGAACCTCTGATATGGCACGAACTGCCTACGCATACGTTGATCTTTATCATCGGTTGACTCCTTTCGTGAATGGGTTGTATTTATTTTCAAATAACCTGCTTTATTGCAGGGAACTTGCAGTTAGGGGGTCAGGGTGAAACATATTTCTGCGACATTCTTAAAGTAAGGACAACAGAAGCTATTCCCATTATCAAAAGCGGCACAAACGGGAACAGCGACGGCAGAACGTCCACCTGCGCAAGGGGCATTAGAAAAGATACGGTCTCTCCCGCCTTTGAACCGATAGCGGCAATGGCGGCAGGGAAAACTATCAGCCCGCAGCCTAAAACAATGGCATTGATGTTCTTTTTGCACAGCTCGGAGAGGAAGCAGCATATTTCCGCCGAACATAAAAGCACCAGCAGCCGCCGTCCGTACAAAAGCGCCATAGCCTGAAAAACAGTGACGCCCGATCCCGAAAACTCAAATATTTTCAGGCTTGCAAGAGGCGCGCCGAAACAGGAGAAAGCCCCATGCTCCACAGTCGTTTTCAACAGCTCGTTTCCGTATATCATCGCCCAAAGCAGCACAGTGCAGAGAACCAAAAGCAGCTGTTTTCTCCCCCATAGCCTGCTTCTGCCCGCCGCCGTACCATGAAGCAGTATCTTCATATCCGCCTGACGTTCCTGTGACATTATGGGTGCCAATATCAGAACCAGGAACAGCAAAGCGGCAAGTCCCGATGTGCGGTGATACTGCTGATCTGTGAAAATAGCCTCATAGGGCGCGTTAGGCAGGATCCAGCTTCCCTCGGGCGCTCTTTGAGCCATGGAGATCATCTGCTCCAGTGCTCCTATTCGGTCGCTTTCCTGCGCCTTATCCAGCTCGGCTTGCAGGGCGGAAATTTTTTCCTCGGTTATGGGACCCGCATATTTCTCCTGATAGTAGTCTAGATACATATCATAGGGGTTGGGGTCGCGGTATGGCGCACCTGTGTTGAAAAGATATACTATAATTACTATTATAAGCAAAAATCCTTTTCTGTCAACCATAAGTTTTTTGCATTCCTGAACAAAAATGCCGCCTTTTCCTGATATAAAGCTGATTTTTTTGCGAAAAGCGTCCTGAAATTTCAAGAGAATATTTCCTGCGGAGACAGGACGTTTCTTTTCTGCCGCCAAAAGATCCAATACAATAAAGCCAACGCACAAAAAGGGAAGGATCACGCAGATAAGATCGTGACCCGAGATCAGCTTTCCGAAAAAAGAAAGATTGAGATATTTTGTCAGCACGGAGCAGTACTGAATGTAGCTGAAAATATTGATATAGCGGAACGCCGCAAATATCGAGCTTGGCAGGATAAGGGTACACAGATATTCCAGCCCGATAAAAATTCCCCCTGCGCCAAGAGCAAGTGAAAAGTTGGAAACACAGGACATTATCAGCCACAGCACAAGACCCACAAAGAACACGCCGAAAATTTTAACGATAAGATACCTGAGCCAGAATTCACCGATAGTCATAGGGGTGGGCACATTATAGAAATCGGGTATAGACTGCAAGACACGTCCCCACTCTCCAAAGCCGTGATAAACATATCCGCACAGGAGAATTTTTGAGCCGCTGAGGAAAATAACGCTGATAAACGAAGCGGCAAGCATGATCCCAACACGTTTTGCCGCCAGCTTAGACCTTCCCCCCGAGGCTCCGTGGATAACCGACCACAGACCGCCTCTCCTTTCCGCAAGAAAGAGACAGCAAACCAAAATAACGGGCAAGAGCACGCAGAAATCCGTCCAGCCGTCTTCAAATACCTTTGTCACCGCCAGGTCGTGACCGAAGGTAACGGTCACACCCTCCATTGTCTTGAAATCCTTTGCAGTTTTTACGGTGTTTTCATAAGCAAAGGTACCGGGCTTTGAAAACAGGCTCACCGACTGGAGATTTTTGGCGTTGTCTTGAACCTTTTGAAGATAGTCCGCGTATCCCAGCAGATAGGTGTATTGCTTTTCCATTTCTTCAACAGCGTTAAGCTTGAAATTGTCCTCTATGGTGTTGCTCCATTCATCGTTTATAAGCTGCTGCAATACATCGTCACAAAACTGTACCGATTTTTCAAGACCCTCTTCCCAACCGAGGGAAGAATACTCTTCAACAGTTTCATGGTAAATATTTCCGTATTGACGGAAGTCGTCGCCGTAGCCCTTGCTCTGATAAACGAAAAACCATGTATTTATTACAAGCAGCGCAAGAAGAAACAGCAGAAAGGGTTTTCCCAATAAGATCCGTTTGTATTCCATAACCACTCACCGCCTTACTCTGAACCGAGATATGCCATATACACATCTTCAAGGTTGTTTCCGCTGACGCTTGCAATAAGGTCAGCAGGCGCGCCGTGGGTGACAAGCTGTCCGTCCTTCATCAGCAGCACATCTTCCGCAATAGACTCGATATCCGACACAATATGAGTGGTTAGGAACACAATGCGGTTTTCCGACAGGTCGTTTATGTAATTGCGCAGTCTTAGTCTTTCCTTCGGGTCAAGCCCTGCGGTAGGCTCGTCAAGGATAAGCACCATTGGACTGCCAAGCAGCGCCTGAGCCAGCAGAACACGCTGTTTCATTCCTCCCGAAAAGCCGCCGAGCTTTTTATGCGCCGCGTCCTTCAGATTTACCACCTCTAAAAGCTGTCCGATCTGCTCATTAGCTTCCTTACGGGGAATTTCCTTTACCGACGCTATGTACCTGAGAAATCCCACAGCGGAGTATTCCGCATACATTCCTTGCTGCTGGGGCATATATCCGATCAGGGAGCGGAATTTCTTTCCAAGCTCTAAAATATCCGTTCCGTCCCACAGTATCTTCCCCTCGGTGCGCTTTACGTTGTCGGTGATAAGGTTCATCAGTGTGCTTTTTCCCGCTCCGTTTGCGCCCAGGATCCCGTAAATTCCGCTTGAAAAGGTGTAGGAAAAGTCTTTCAGTGCGGTTTTTTCGCCGTATTTTTTTGTTAGACCTTCTATTTTCAGTTCCATATTTTTTGATCGTTCCTTTCTCAATCTTCCTCTTCCCCAAAATCGGGCACATTCAAAGCATGAATTTCTATTTTTCCCGTTCCGAAGTCTGATTTGTTTATATAATAGCGAGGTAGACAGAGGAAATCATCTGTAAGAAAAATACGTTCGGGAGTTTCTCCACAGATAAAACCTATCATTTTTTCTTCATTAAACTCATAGTTGATTTTCACACTGCCAAGATAATTGTAGTCCCAGTCGTAAAAATATATATTTTTTTCCTCATAAGGTCCTTTCTCATACATTGCTATACAATCGGGAAAACAAGCAAGCCGATAATCTCCCTTTAAGCCTGTATCAATAAGCTCTTTCTTTCCCTCGGTGTATGAATCCTCAATTATAACACCGTTTTCAACATAATAATGCGACTTTGTTCCTATATAACTGTAGTCGTTAATATCATCGGTTTTGAATAATTCTTCGACAATGCCTTTATCCGGATCCCATATACCGTTGACCCATAGTTCATTTTCCTTATCATAATCAACATTACCTACAATGCTTTCTCCGTCCGAAAATAAAACTGGAGCGAAAAATGTGTCAAGTTTCGGTTCATCCATAGATCCGTCCAATTTATAGTATCCATTATTAAAAACGGTTTCTCCGTATTCATTAAACTTACCGACCATGAAAAAAAGAACTCCGTTAAGTATATTTGAATTAAGAATTTTATTGTATCCGTTAGTTTTCATAAATTTTGCTGTGTTATATACTACCGTTCTTTCTGTTCCGTCAAGGTTCATACGAATAAGATCCTTGTCAGTAAGATCGAATGTATTCCTCTCATTAAATGTATAAAGAAAACCATCATAATAACATATATTTTCTGCCTCTTTAAAATAGGCATTGCAGTCGCTGTCAGTATGGGTGCAGTCAGGTCTTCCGCACAGTTTAATGACAGTATCAGAACCGTGATCAATATATAAAAGCCACGAGCCCCCTCCCGATCCGTCATACATAAAATACGAACCTTCCTGTGTACATTCAAAGCCGTTACTTATTGATTTTATTCCTTGTCGTCTTGTGCCTGTTCTCATGGTGGAAATAGGGCAGTTTGATTGCTCCAAGGGGATTTCATGTGATTGGCCGCTGTTTGAACAGCCTGCCAAAACTGCACACAAAAGTATTGTTGATATCACTTTCTTAATTTTCATAATCCATTCTCCAAAAAACCTTAAACCTTACTCCTCCCCAAAATCAGGCACATTCAAAGCATGAATTTCTATATTCCCCGTTCCAAAATCCGATTTGTTTATATAGTAGCGGGGTAAATAATCAATATTATTTGCAAGAATAATTCTGTTCGGGGTTTCTCCGCAGATAAAGCCTGTTATTGCTTGATCAAACTCATAGTCGATTTTCACGCTTCCAAGATCGTTATAATTCCAGTCATAGAAACGCAAAGTCACATCGTCTAAAGTCATTCCCTGCACAAAATCTTCATCTGAAAGATATTCGTAAGCAACAATGCAGTCGGGAAAACAAGCAAGCTGATAATTCCCCTTTTTGCCTATATTGATCAACTCTTTCTTTCCTTCCGTATAAGAATCTTCAATTATTATATCGTTTTCAACATAATATCTCGCTTTTGTTCCTACATATCCGTAGGCGTTTAAATCGTCAGTTTTGAATAATTCGTCAACAACTCCTTTTTCCGGTTCCCATAGACCATAGGTATAAAGTTCGTTTTCCACATCATAATCTACTACACTCATAAAGTTTTCTCCGTCCGCCATAATAAATATTTCCCAAAATACATCAATCTTTGGCTCGTCCATAGAGTTGTCAAGCTTATAGTAAACATTATCATAAGTTATTGCTCCATTATCATCGAGTTTACCGAGCATGAAAAAAAGAACACCGTTAATTATTTTTGGGTTCACAATATTTTGGTATTTGTTATCTGCAAACCATTTAGCTACATTATATACGGTTATCCTTTCTGTTCCGTCAAGATTCATACGAATGACATTTTTACTGTCCATATTAAACGTATAGAGAAAACCGTCATAATAACATATATTCATACACGAATCAAAATAAGCATTGCAGTCGCTGTCTGTATGGGTACAGTCAGGACGTCCGCAAAGTTTAATAATTGTATCTGAAGTGTGGTCAACATATAAAAGCCATGTTTTTGTTCCTATGTCACACATAAAATATGAACCTGATGTCGTACATTCAAAGTTGTTTCCGTAGCCCTTTATTCCTTGTCGTTGCGTGCCTGTGCGCACAGTTGAAATCTGACAGTTTGACTGCTCCAAGGGGATTTCATGCGTTTCGCTGCTGTTTGAACAGCCCGCTAAAACTGTACACAAAAGAATTGAAGATATAATTTTTTTAAATCTCATAACAAATTCTCCAAAAACCCAAATACTTAATCTTCCTCTTCCCCAAAATCGGGCACATTCAAAGCATGAATTTCTATATTTCCCGTTCCAAAGTCCGATTTGTTTATATAATAGCGAGGAAGGTAGTAGAAATCAGCTGTAAGAAAGATCCGTTCGGGAGTTTCACCGCAGATAAAGCCTGGTATTTCTTCATTAAACTCATAGTCGACCTTTACGCTGCCAAGGTCATTATAATCCCAGTCGTAGAAATATATGGTTTTTTCCTCATAAGGTCCCTTCTCGTACATTGCTATACAATCGGGAAGACAAACAATCTGATAATCTCCCTTTAAACCCGTATCAATAAGCTCTTTCCTCACCTCGGTGTATGAATCTTCAATTATTACACCGTTTTCAACATAATAATGCGCTTTTGTCCCTATGTACCCGTAGTTGGCTAAATCATCGGTTTTAAATAATTCTTCAACAATACCTTTATCCGGATCCCATATACCAATGACACATAGCTCGTTTTCCGCATCATAATCAACATTGCCCACAATACTTTCTCCGTCTCCATATAAAAACGGAGCAAAAAACGTGTCAATTTTCGGCTCCTCCATAGAGCCGTCCAATTTATAGTAGCAGCTGTCAAAAATAGTTTCTCCGTCTTCATTAAGCTTACCTGCCATGAAAAAAAGAACTCCGTTAAATATTCTTGGATTTTCAATATTTTTGTATCCGTTAGTCTCTGCAAATTTGGAGGTATTATATACGGTTACTCTTTCTGTTCCGTCAAGGTTCATACGAATAAGGTTCAAGCCTGTAAGAACGAATGTATTCTCAAAATCCATTGTATAGAGAAAACCGTCATAATAACAGATGTTTAGTGCCTCTTTAAAATAGGCGTTGCAGTCGCTGTCTGTATGGGTACAGTCAGGTCTTCCGCACAGTTTAATTACAGTATCCGAACCATGATCGATATATAAAAGCCATGTACCACCAAGTTCCTTATACATAAAATATGAACCTTCCTGCGTACATTCAAAGCCGTTACCCACTGATATTATACCTTGTCGTTTTGTGCCTGTTCTCATGGTAGAAATAGGACAGTTGGACTGTTCCAAGGGTATTTCGTGGGAGGTGTTGCTGTTTGAACAGCTTGCTAAAACGGTACATAAAAGCACAGAAGATATAATTTTTTTTATTATTTTATTCAAATCTATTTCCTCCATATATCAAAATTGCCGCATCTTGTGCGGCGATTTTGAACAACTTGATGCTATGTTGATTAGTTAATTTCCAAATTAAAATAGTCTATGGCACCTATTCCGTATGTTCCTACGGCTTTACTGATGTTAGGTCCTACTTGGTATCCTAAGGAAGTTGTAAACGTATTGTTGACAGTTACGCTTGCGCTTTTACTTAAAATTGCGTCAGATGCATGATTAGTAAGAGTTTCTGTTCCATATTTTGCAGTTATCTCGACCCTTACAATCAAATTCAAATTGAATCCGCTTGACGCAGATGCAGTCGCCTGTGTGTAAGACGCCCTCAAATCACCGCCATAGGAATAAGTCTTTTTACCAACCGTAAATGTACCGCTCTTAGTCTTAGTTTGTGTCGCAGCTGTCATAGCAGCCGTAGAAACCGACAAAGCCGAAACAAGCACCGCCGCAGAAACAGCCCCTGCAAGAATTTTTTAAAAGACCTTCATAATAAAAATCCTCCTAAAATATAATTTATTCAGTGTAGATGTAAATTATCTACACTAACTAAATTATAATACAATTACCATAATTTGTCAATATGAAACTAAATAATTGATAAAAAATTTTGTGGTTTATTATTATGAAGATATAATCATGAAAGTTTAAATCATAAATAATATACAAGGTTATGGTGACTCAAAAATCCACCATAACCTTGTATCTTCTTAATAATTATTCGTACTGGCAAACACTTGCCCAACGTGTAAGGAACTCCTTCTCCTCGGGCTTGTTCTTAGCCATCTGCGAAGCGGCAACAATGGGCATCCACTGCTGTACATACTGCTTAGGAGTATCGCTCATATCGCAGAACAAGCTGAGATACTGTTCAGCCAACTCTTCCTTGCCCTTAAGGCTGAACTGCAGATATGTTCTTGCAGCGTCTGCACTGGCATTGCCCTGTGTAGCGTGAGACCAGTCAAGGATATAGGGAACGCCGTCCTTGTTGAGGATAACGTTGGTGGGGATATAGTCGCCGTGGCAGAGCTTGATGTGCTTGGGCATACCGTTAAGTCTTTCGGAAAGCTCATATCTTGTGGTAGCGTCAAGTCCGCTGAGGGAGATCTTTCTTGTCATTTTATCCTTGAGCTTGGTGAGCAGAGCGCATCTCTGATTGTGGATCTTGAGCTGTACTTCAACAAAGAGCTTGAGATATTCTTCTTCCATAGAGGGATTGTCAAGGGAAGCCTGCGCAAGGGTCTTACCGTCAATAAAATCGGTAACGATGCACCACTTGCCGTCAACCATACCAACTTCCTGGATCTTGGGAACGTTCAGCCCTGTTTCCTCAACTCTTGCAAGGTTAAGAGCCTCGTTGAGGATATCAGCCTTGGAGTAGTTCTCGTTGAAAACCTTGATAACAACGTCGCCGTCGCGGTAAATGGTCTTATTTTTTCTTTCTGCGATAACTTTATCTAATTTCATATCAGCTTTCCTCCATTACTTTCCATAGTATGCTTTAAGGTACATTTCCTTGATCTCGGACATAAGGGGATAACGAGGGTTAGCGCCTGTGCACTGGTCGTCAAATGCCTGCTCTACCATTGCGTCAAGGCTGTCAAGGAATACCTGCTCCTCAACGCCGTATTCGGCGATAGTTCTCTTGATGCCGATCTTTTCTTTCAGCTTGGCAACTTCCTTGATAAGGTTCTCGACCTTTTCGTCCTCATTCTTTCCGCCAAAGCCCATAGCGTCAGCATAAGCGGCATACTTAGCCTTGGTGTTGGGGTAAGCGTACTGAGAGAATGTACCCATTTTGGTGGGAACCTCAGCGCAGTTGAAGCGGATAACTTCTTCTATCAAAAGCGCGTTTGCAATACCGTGAGGAATGTGGTGGAATGCGCCCAGCTTATGAGCCATAGAGTGGCAAACGCCCAGGAATGCGTTGGCAAAAGCCATACCTGCAAGTGTTGATGCGTGAGCCTGTTCTTCTCTTGCCTTAGGATCATTTGCGCCGTTCTCATAGCAGGAGGGCAGATACTTGAATATCAGCTTACCAGCCTCAACAGCCAGACCGTCTGTGAAAGGAGTAGCCAGCATAGCAACATAAGCTTCAAGAGCGTGTGTTAATGAGTCAATACCTGAAGCAGATGTAAGTCCCTTAGGAGCGTTCATCATAAGGTCTGCGTCAACGATAGCCATGTTAGGAAGCAGCTCATAGTCAGCCAGAGGATACTTGATACCTGTCTTTTCATCAGTGATAACTGCGAAAGGAGTAACCTCGGAGCCTGTACCTGCGGAGGTAGGAACTGCAACGAAGTATGCCTTTTCACCCATTTTGGGGAATGAGTAGATACGCTTTCTGATATCAACAAAGCGCATAGCCATATCCATAAAGTCAGCCTCGGGATGCTCGTACATCACCCACATGATCTTTGCAGCGTCCATAGCGGAACCGCCGCCCACAGCAATGATAACATCAGGCTGGAAGGAGTTTGCCACCTTTGTTCCCGCAATAGCGCATTCAAGAGTAGGATCGGGAGCAACGTCGGAGAAGGTAGCATATGCGATTCCCATTTCGTCCAGCTTATCTGTGATAGGCTTGGTATAGCCATTATTAAACAGGAAAGAGTCGGTTACAACAAAGGCCTTCTTCTTGCCCATAACACTGCCTAATTCGTCAAGGGCAACAGGCAGACAGCCCTTCTTGAAGTATACCTTTTCAGGCGCTCTGAACCAAAGCATATTTTCTCTCCTCTCAGCTACTGTTTTGATGTTAAGCAGATGCTTAACTCCTACGTTCTCGGATACCGAGTTGCCGCCCCAGGAGCCGCAGCCCAATGTAAGAGAGGGAGCAAGCTTGAAGTTGTAAAGGTCGCCGATACCGCCCTGTGAGGAGGGAGTATTGATAAGAATACGGCAGGTCTTCATTCTCTCGAAGTAGTCAGCCATTTTCTCTGTTTCGGTAACCTGGTTGATGTACAGGGAAGCGGTGTGACCGTAACCGCCGTCAGCGATAAGGTGTTCAGCCTTCTGAACAGCGTCCTCGAAGTTCTTTGACTTGTACATAGCCAAAACGGGGGACAGCTTTTCATGAGCGAAGGGCTCGGAAAGCTCAACGCTGTCGACCTCGCCTATAAGTATCTTAGTTTCGGGGGGAACGTCAAAGCCGCACAATTCAGCGATCTTGGATGCCTTCTGACCTACTATCTTAGCATTAAGAGCTCCGTTGATGATAATGGTCTTGCGAACCATATCAAGCTCTTTCTTGGTAAGGATATGACAGCCTCTGTACTTGAATTCGGCCTTAACTTTATCATATATCTTGCTGTCAACGATAACGGACTGCTCGGAAGCGCAGATCATACCGTTATCAAAGGTCTTGGAGTGGATAATGGAGTTAACTGCAACCAGAATATCGGCAGTTTCGTCGATAATTGCGGGAGTATTGCCAGCGCCAACGCCCAATGCAGGCTTGCCCGAAGAATAAGCGGACTTAACCATTCCGGGGCCGCCTGTTGCCAGGATAATATCAGCCTCTTTCATAATGGTGTTGGTAAGCTCAAGAGAGGGAACGTCGATCCAGCCGATAATGCCCTCAGGAGCGCCCGCCTTAACGGCAGCTTCCAAAACGATCTTAGCAGCTGCAATGGTACAGCCCTTTGCACGGGGGTGAGGGCTGATGATGATACCGTTGCGTGTCTTAAGAGCAAGCAATGTCTTAAAGATAGCGGTAGAAGTAGGGTTGGTGGTAGGGATAACCGCAGCTACAAGACCGATAGGCTCTGCGACCTTCTTGATGCCTTGGCTGTCGTCTCTTTCGATAACGCCAACTGTCTTGGTGTTTTTGTAAGCGTTGTAAATGTACTCTGCTGCATAGTGGTTCTTGATGACCTTGTCCTCTGCAATGCCCATGCCTGTCTCTTCAACAGCCATTTTAGCAAGAGGGACCCTTTGTGTGTTGGCTGCTGTTGCAGCTGCCTTGAAAATCGCGTCTACCTGTTCCTGTGTGTAGGTAGCGAATTTTTCCTGAGCAGCTCTTACCTGAGCAATTTTTGCTTCAAGAGCCTCAACGCTGTCAACAATAGCCGGTACTGCGGTTTGTTTTCTCATTGTGTTTCTCTCCGTTCCTTGTTAGTAATTTATAACTCAGTCGAAACAGGACTGCGTTTTTAGTTTTTAACTGCACAACAATATATAATTATAATATAAGCCATAGTATAAAGCTATAATAAAGCGTAATTATAAAAGTGACAGTATAAAACCGATAAACCCATATTTCGACATAAGATTTACTTGGTTGTTAAAATTTTAACATAATTTTTCGCCGTTGTAAAATATATAATTTGTATATGGCTATATGAAAAAGTACATAGTAATATATTAAAAAAATATTACCGATTTCAAAATTTTTTGTACATTATCAATATAAAAAGAGGGAATTACTGCCGTTTCTTGTTTTTGAATAGGCTTTTGAACAGCGTATAAAAATCTATAAAGGGTTTTTAGATATCACTTTATGTACTTATCAACGATTTTCTTCAAGGTTCCGTCCTTTTCAAGCTCGGCAATGGCGTTGTTGATCTTTCCCAGCAGCTCATTGTTTTCCTTAGCGACAATGATCGCGTAATCCTCATCAGCATAGGCGCCGTCAAGAATTTTCAGTCCCTCATAGCTATCCACAAAAGACTTGGCAGGCTCGTTGTCAATAATGACGGCAGTGACCTCGTCCGCAAGGAGCGCCCTTACCGCGTCATCACCTGAATCGTACCTCCTGACATTCTCCTCACCGAAGCCCCAGTTCAGCAAGGCATTGGAAGAATAGCTGTCGCCCGTGGTGTCCTTCTGTACTCCGATCTTTATACCCTCTTTTATGCTGAGGGGAATACCCTCGCTGTCAAAGCCGCTGTAAAACTCCTTAAATGAGGAAAAATCGCTGTCACTTTTGACTATTACCACTTGGATCCCTTTTGCGTAGGTATTTGAAAAGCTGACCCTCGTCATTCTTTCCTCATTAACGGTAAGCCCTGCCATTCCAAAATCGTACTTTCCGCTTTCCACATCATCTATAACGTCGTCAAATTTGGAAAGATCCTTTATTTCAAGCTCTTTACCCAGCTTTTCGGCAATAGCCTGACCTATCTCGATATCAATTCCTGCCAGATCGCCGTTCTCGTCTTTATATTCATAGGGAGGGAAAGTGGCATTGGTAGCCATAATAAGACGGTTTTCGTCCTTAGCGGAACAGCCGTCCAGACATAATGATCCAAAAGCCATAGCTGCTGTCAGAATTGCGGAAATCAGTCTTTTCATAGAATTTCCCCCTAAAATGCCTTAATGAGAATCAAAATGCTTTAATGAAAAAATTAAAGTTCATTATCTTAAATATTATAACAAATCAATAAAGATTTTTCAATAGAATATTATTTTTTTGATTTTTTACACAAAGATAAAATGATAATATTATAAGTTTGTACAAAAAAAGAGCCGCAGAACCGACTCTTTATAGAATTACCGCTTGTCATTGAGCTTTGGAGTACTGTATTTCTGCCTCCACACCCGTATAAGGTAAAATGCCAAAGCCACCAAAAACACAACAATATACCCGATCATGCGTGTATACGGCTTAAGACCTATCTCCACCTTGGAAAGGGAAGTGCTGTTTTTCATCAGAACAGTATCCAAAGGATCTTCTTCGCATAACGGCATTTCATTTGAGAAAAAAAGTGAGAAATTACGAAAATAGACATTAACTCTTTCACCGCTGCTGTTTTCATCAACATTCAACTGTATTTTAACTTTTTTTGCGTTCTCGGGCAAAGGATAGAATTTCTCGTCCTCGCCGAAGTAGTATCTGACGTAATTGGTGGAATGCGCTATTATTCCTGTGGAGCGCCCTAAAACTTCTCTATTGTTTTCATCTAAGAAACTGATAAGGCAATACCCGCTGTCACCTCTGTTATTTCCGTTTCCTGCGTCCATATAGAACAAAAAGCCTGTTGAACCCTGTTCAATATCAAGCGTTACAGCAGCTTCCTGTGCGTTTTTATCGTCACTCCTCTTAAAATATATCGCTCTGCTTTCATTGTCAAGATAAAGAGAATCTCCCTCCCAATTTAAATTGACATAATCTGAAAGAACATTTGGAGCATCTGCATTGACAGAAGCGCTTAACAAAAAGACAAGAGGAAAAAACAAAAGGCAAGAGATAATTTTTTTCCACATCAGCTGTTTCTCTCCTTGATAGTCCTTTGGATAAGTCTTTTAGCGTCGCGGTTGGCAGCGTCCTCTCTCTTGTCGTACAGCTTTTTACCCTTACACAAGCCCACCTGGACTTTAACATTGCTGCCCTTGAAGTACATTGAAATGGGGATAAGCGTAAGTCCCCCCTGCTTCACCTGTCCGTAAAGCCTAAGTATTTCCCGCTTGTGCATCAGCAGCTTTCTTTCCCTCAGCGGATCTCTGTTAAAAATATTGCCCTTTTCATAAGGCGCAATGTGCATCTGCTTTACCCAAGCCTCGCCGTTTTCTATGGCGATCCACGCTTCCTTAAGGCTCACACCGCCCTGTCTTATGGACTTGACCTCCGTGCCTGTCAGCGCAATGCCCGCTTCCAAGCTCTCCAAGATAAAGTATTCGTGGCGGGCTTGGCGGTTTTCTGCTATTGTTTTTATATTTTCAGCCATAAATGCTCCTTTTTTCAAATTTGAGTTTTCTATATATTATACTATATTTAATAAAGTCAATCAAGGGGAAATTTGCAATTTTTACAGAAAAACAAACGGCGTTTGAAACGCCGCCTCGTTATTTCTTGAAAATAAATATCCCATTGAATATTCCGCTTTTATAATATATCATCATCACATAATCATCAAAATAATATGCTTCCATTGTATCTCCGCTGTCAGAGCTGTTATCGTTTATTTTTTCTTCACCGAACAAATCGTTTATCTGTTGTTTATTTGCTGTTCCCGTTTTCAGATCATCAAGGCAAAAGTCAAATTTATCTGTTTTAATGGGAAAATCCTTTATTTTCACCTCGCCGTTTTCCGTATAATGGACATTTTTTTGATAGACATTGTCTACAATAGATTGGATCGAAAGAAAATCATATTTTTTCGTATTTTCATTATACAGAAATCCTAATTTTCCGGTATAAACTCCGTTTTGAACAACATCGGCATAGATATAGCGATCATCGTTGTATGAGAAATCTTTTTCATCTTCGGAGCGGTATTCGGTCATTTCATCGCCAAAAATCGCCTTAAACCCTTCACAGTCAAGCGAAAGGTCAAATTCTT
>JAAVIE010000021.1 GCA_014799325.1 Oscillospiraceae bacterium | reverse complement strand
AATGTTTCCTCGTCTAAGCTGATGCTTGTCTTTTTTACCATTTTTACCTCACTTTCCTGCGGTGTTACTTTTTTGAGCCACCGCATATCCCGTTGTTATCGCACTTTTTGCTATTTTCTTTTTGGATTGACACCTATGTTTCACACTTTTGATATTTTTTATGTCGTTTTACATTTTCAAGAATGGCTTTACAATGCGGTCGGCTTTGCCGTCCGCTGTGATCGCAGCACCGCTGCTTTAACCTGCATCAAAAACATACCCCCTATATTTGCCCCAATCTGCCTTGAAATATCAGCGTTATTTTCCGTCATTTCGCTTTATGAACTGCTTGCTGAAACTCTCGCAGAAACGGCTCAAATTTCGCTCAAATCTCATCGGGCGAGTAGTTGCCCTATTGGTGTCGCAAACCTCCCACAAATCGGCTCACGATTCGGAATTAAAGGGTGAAACAAAAATTCCCTGCCTTGTCAGATTTCTTCTCATCATTTCTGCCGCCATAGTTATAAGTGAGTTCCCGTCCGTAACCTTAACGGGGACAGCAGGGACGGCATTTTCTCTGCCTGATAATTCGCTGCACTCAACGTCAGTCAAGGTCTCATCAGCATTTGCGGAATTGTCAGGGACACCAGGGACAGCATTTTCCGTATACAGATTTTTACCGCCACTGCTGTCCCTGTCTGCACTGTAGGTAATATAAATGCTGCGGATTCCGTTGCTTTTGGTTTTGCCGTAATCAATACCAAGAGATTGAATTTCATCATCGTGCTGAAGCAGATCACGGTAGAGCCAGTTGCAATTAAATTCTTGGTCGGGATATTTTTCATTCAGCATCGAACATATTTCCGAGGCTGTACCGTTTACCGAAATCTTTTCGCACATAAAATCGTGAATTGCAAAAGAAAAAAGATCTTGTTTGATTTCAGGTGCGTTATCAAGCAAGATCCATTTTGTATTTTCTCTTTTTATATTCAACTCAAGAGACGGAGCACCTCTGCCGCTGATATGCAGCTTGGCGTTATCTCCGCTGCGGGTAAACACAAGAAGTCCGTCAGCACAGCCTGCAATTCCATTTGTTCCTGAAATCAAGTTGTTTGGATTTGAGTCGTGGGCTTTTCTGTTGTGATGTACAAGAACAATAGCGATTCTAAGACTGTCGGCAATATTTTTCAGCGTTGACAGTTCTTTATAATCGGAACCGTATTTGGAGTCAATGGTATTTCTGATTTTTTGCAGAGTGTCTATTACGATCATTTTCAAATTCGGAAATTGATTTTTGCACTCCTGTAAATCTTCCTCCAATCCATTACCAATAGAATTTGCCATCAAGGCAAAGATAAGATTCTCGCTGGGCTCATCGGTCAGTTCATACATTCTTGACTGCAAGCTGATAAAGGTGTCCTCCAATGCCATATATACCACTTGCCCCTGCTCTGTTTTCCTGCCGAGAAATTTTTCTCCCTTTGCAACTGCCAAGCACATGTCCAGCATCATCCAGGACTTTCCGATTTTCGGATCGCCCGATAGGATATGCATTCCGGGATAAATCATGCCGTCAACTATGAACCGCTGCTTTTTCATGGGTGTGTTCATAATTTCTACACTGCTGATAAGTTCTAACTTTTTTCTTTCTGCCATATGATTCCTCCTAATTTTTTTGCAGAAGAAAAATCCCCAACCAGTTAGGCGGGGATTTTGTCCTCTATATATTACCGACACAAGGAAAGCAAATTATTCCATTGGTGGAAGAAAAATTTTATTTTTGTATAGGTGCATAGTTTTTTATTATTTCTTTATGCAATTTCACAACAAGGCTGTTTTAAACTTTATCTTTGTACGTTTCTCTTATTTTAGCTATTTTCTTGGAAACTGTACTCTGTGAAATGCCAATCTCTTTCGCAATTTCACTTTGGGTACAGCCTATTGACAGCATTTTAAGTATCTCTTTCTCCTGCTCATCGGCTTTTTCAATTATTTCTTTGAGGGTAACATTTGTTATAGCCAACGATTCAGCATCAAGATCCTGCTGCACTATATCTTCATCATCTTCTAACAGCTCGTCCAACGATTCGGTTTTGATCTTACTGCGGGAGTGATTCCATTTCTTATTATGATCCATTTTAGGATAATTAGTGCTTTGAGATTTGCTGAAATCCTCGTCAGCAGAATACTCCTTTGATACCTCGGCAAGATCTTTGATATTGACAGTCTGCATAAGAGCAGAGACGGTGTTGTGAAGATACTGATCTGCCAATTCATCACAGTTTTTCTTTTCGAGAATAGGCATAACAAATGTATTCCATATGTTATTAAAAGCTATCTCATCTCGCTCTATGCTAATAACTATATCCGCTGTCAATCTTTCAAGGTATTCCCGCATCAATTCGGGAGGATAGTCCTTTGAAAAACATGACGTCGGATTTTTTATTCCGAAATCCTTGAGAATTTCTACCCAATGTTCACGGATATATGATCTGATCTCTTTATGAAATTCTATTTCTTCTGCAGAGTATTCGGAATATGGTCTTAGTGCAGTTTGAGTGAAGTCGTTGTTTTGGAATTGTTCTCGAAGCTTTTCGAGGGTTATTTCTTTTTCTTCCAATAAATTTTTCTGCATTCTGTCACCTGTTTAATATGATATTTTTTATTTTGCTTTTAACAATATGTGACTGCAATTATAACGCAGCTTTTCGATAATGTCAATACTCTAAATATGATAATATCAGCCTTTTCATTTTATAGAATAAAAATATAAAAATCTATATACAAAAAAACAAGAAAATGTTATAATAAAATCTAAAAATATCGTTTTATGTAAGATAAAGAGGTTAATTGAGGTAATTACGGGTCTACAAGGAGGTGCTTACATGATTGCTGAAATGCTTTCAATTATTGAAGATGATGCTCAAAGAAACGAACTGGAACAATTTTATAAAGAAAATATAAATTATTTTCTGAACATAGCTTACTTGAAATTACATAACAAGAGCGACGCAGAAAATGCTGTTCAAGAGGCTTTTTGCGAAATAGTTCACAAGCCGGACAATTTTTTCAGCATTAATCCAAAGCACAGAGTCAGCTTTATAGCTGCTGTCATCAGAAATATTTCTTCTGATATGTTCAATAAAAAGAATAAAATACCGCTCGAGGAAATAGATAAAGATGACTCTTATGATGAAAACCCGATTTCTTTCGAGGACAGCATGATTGGAAAAATTTCAAAAGATAAACTTAAACAATTTATTAAATCGCTTCCGCCCTTACAGAGGGATGTGCTTACGCTTCGGTGTTTGATGGAATTTTCTACTGCTGAGACAGCCGAAAAACTAAACATCTCTCAATCGGCAGTCAAGAAGAGGCTTCACTTAGCAAAAGAGGCTGTTCGCAAGTATATTCATGAGGAGGATGAAGTTTATGAATGAGAGTGATTTNAAAGATATTTTAGCGGAAATTTGTGAGGAAGAAATAGCCGAGCTTAATGCGTTTCCACCATTCAAGCCGTCATTGCGCCACAGGCTCGCTATGAAGCATATATTTGCCTTATTTGAGAAAAATTCCCGCAGCATTTCAAATGCTTCGCAAGAGGTCACAGCTCAAAAAGGATCACATTTAAGTTTGAGAAAAAGACTTATAATCATATTCGTTTTAATTATATGTGCCGCACTGCTAACAGGATTCATATATGGTTATGTTTTTGGAAATTTTCGCGNAACGGTATATAATGATAATACGCAGCTCTTTGTGATAAACACTGAAAATTGTCCTGAAACAATCGAATATGAATACTATCTTCCTGTCTTACCTAATGGATTTGAGATGGTTGAACATGATTCTTTATCATTTACTGTATACACTAAATACAGAAACAGCATATCTGGACAGGAAATAGTTCTTTCTCAGTGTACTAAGAAAATGTTTGANCCGCACTATAGCAGGGTAGCGATGTAGAAGTTTTTCAAATCGTTACAGACAACCGGCGGAATATGCACAAAACTCCCGTTATCATTATGATAGCGGGAGTTTTACTCAAAGCCGTTGTTTGTTTGAATACACATAATTGTTATGCCGCGACGCTTAAACCGTCTTACGGCGCGTTTTGCGAAATCTGTCGAGAAATAGGGACTTTGCTCCTCACTTGATAAGCGATGATATGAACTCCCCTGTTATATGCCGAGTTAGGTGTGAAACGATCTCGCAAACCCTCGGTAATAAAGATTTCTCCGTCNTGCGAAATNAATANCATCTCAAAATCATGATTTTTACGCCAAAATTCAGTAGCCTTTTCAAGCCCCATAATAAAAATAGCTGTGGAAAGAGCNTCNGCATACTTNCCTTCGCTTGCGATAATTGTTGCGGANGCAAGTCCGCTGTCGGCGGGATAGCCCGTAGACGGGTCTATTATATGTCCGTAAACTGTCCCGTTTTCATCGGTAAAGAACCGCTCATAATTTCCGGAGGTGACGACNGCCGCGTCACTTATTTCAAGCACNCCCGCCGTACCCTCGCCGAAAGGATTTTTTATACCAAGCCGCCAGTCCTTTCCGTTTTTGTTACCGATAANCTGAATGTTTCCGCCGATATCAAGAAGCGCGGAATCNACACCGTTTTCCTTTAAAATTCGCACAGCTTCATCGCCCGCCGCGCCCTTTCCTATTGCGCCCAAATCAAGCCGAGCACCCGGTTCAAGCCGCACTGAGTTCCCATCAACCGTAACTTTTTCACGTCCTACATTTTGCAAAAGCTCTTGAATTTCCTCTTTGGANGGAACGCGGTTTTCACCTGTTGTAAAGCCCCAAGCCGTTAAGATCGGATATATCGTAGGCTCAAGGGTTTTAGTTTCTTGTGACATTTGTAAAGCGTAAGAGATTAAATCGGCAGTCGTCGTACTTNCGATAGTTGAATTGCCGTTTGCGTGATTTATCGCATAGATATCGCTTTTTTTATCGGTGACCGACCATAACGACTCTAATTCATAAAAACGCTGTTCTGCCGATTCCAATGCAATTTTTGCGTTATCTCCGTATGCNGTGAATTTNACAAAAGTATCCATTGCGAAAAATTCGGTATCGTGTTGAACGGGATCGCTCTTAGAGGAGCAAGCAGTGAAAGCAAGTAAAATAATTGTCAAAAAAGCAAACTTAATCTTCACTGCTTTTCTTGCCTCCNGATCCGNCTTAGAAGCANNGAAATATAATGTCCCGCGAANACGAAAAGTCCCATGATCGCAATATAATCAAGGATAAAGAATATCAACGGCTCTTCAAAATCAAAGAACACAAACTGCGTTTTNAGAAACATATACCNAACCAAATCTNTCTTGATCAACGCATAAACCCCATAACCCGCTATCGCCGTGCCAANCACTCTTAACGCCCATTTTACCGGAGGCTTTTCGATAAGTGTTCTTGCCGGATTTAACATAANGATCCAATGAAAACCGAGATGCAGGCTCATCAAAATAAATCCCCAATANGCCNATAGCATATGAAGCGTTCGTCCGAATGAACGTCCGCCGCTTATCGGCAGNAATTTCAGCGCATGACGGGAGATTATCACACCGCTCACCGCCGAACCGAGCATAGCAAGCATTACNCCGNCAAACANAATTGTCTGAAAAATTCTTANCGGNGAATATTTTCCTTTGAAAATATTTTTATAAAATCCGCCGTTAAGAATATGGTGCAAAATAAAAAGNGNAAAAATNGCTATTCCAAGCCATTCGTGAAGNGCCTGCCCNATCATCTCATAAGTCATTAAAAGCAATAAGATCGCCGTCATTGCAAGGTCTGTGCAGAGCTTTATGATCATTTTCGGTTTCATTTTCTACTCCTGTTTCTTGTGAGAAATTATCCAATTCAAAACACTCTTGTCGTCGAAAACAATATTTCCGCCGCCGTGATAGTTATAAATACCACGCGAATTAAAATATTCATTATCGGGGATTTCCAACCGCAATTTTTTACCGATTTCTTCATCGGAAAATCCGTTCTCCCGATAAGCGTTATACAANTCAGCATAAGCGTCGCGAGCCTTTTGCGAACCGTAATACTCGTCGTTTTCCGCCATATAAATATACACCGCGACGCCGTTTTCCGCGATCGGTGCAAAAGCTCCGTCCCACTGCGATGCGCCGTGCAAATATGCCGCGTACAGCTCGGGACGGAGNGCGACCGCCTGTGACATNGTTTCGCCGCCCGCCGAATATCCCGCCGCGTAAANTCGGTTTTCNTTCACGGCAAAGTTNTCNACAAAGTATTGCGCAAGCTCATTCGCCTGACGTGCGGATTTTTCGTGCCAGTCGGTGAGCTGTGCGGAAATTACGATCATCTCCTCGTCAAGCTCNGNCCATGTGCGAAATCCGTTCCAATCAATGTTGTTTCCCGATGAGTCCTCGCCGAACCACATTCTGTCGTATCCCGGNATTGTTACCATCATCGGAAATTTACNGCTTCCGTCATAGCTTTCGGGAAGAAAATAACTGTAATGTATCTCGCCCTCTGTACCGTTTAATATCTGTTCGCGAACCAAACCCGTCTGTATGGTTTCGGGAATATCCTTGCTTGTAGTTTCACTTTCGGAGAAATTTGAGCTTATCTCATCGCCAAAATTTTCAATATTTTCAATTGAATTTGCATCCGANACGGAAACTAAANTCTCTTCCGCGGAATATTGCGTTTTTTCCGCCGAACAAGCCGTTAATGACAATAACATTATTGACGCGATGATTNTANCGATTTTCAAGTTAATACTCCAATCCGNNNAGCCATTCCNTGACNTCCGCAGCAGCCTCGGGAACATTGCGCTCACTTATTGTGAAAGCGTCCGTGATCACAATCGCGTTCGGTTCAAGCTCCGCGATAGTACCTACCGTTCCCGAAAGNCGGCTGCCGTTGTGGACATTGAACGGAATTATTGTCTTTCCCGAAAAGTCGTACTCATCAAAAAAGCTGTACATAACCTGCGGAAGATCCGCCCACCAATTGGGATAACCGACAAAGATCGTATCGTACTTGTCAAGATCGGCAATGTGGCTTGTAAGCTCGGGACGCGCGTCCTCGCGCTGCTCTTCCGCGGCGTAATCAATAAGCTCGCCGCCGTCNGCGGGATACACCACCGATGTGCGTATTGAAAAAAGCTCGCCGCCCGTTTCCGTTTGTATCATATTCGCAATGGCGCGAAGTCTGCCCACAGGCTCGCCGTTTACCATTGAATAGCTTGCCGAAGCGACAGCGTCCACACCGCTGTTTTCGGCGGCGGTGAAGTAAGCGATAAGGATCTTGTTCTCCGATCCGTTATTATCGGGAGNGGGTGAATTATCGCTTTGCTCCGCNGAATTATCCGCCGTGCTNTCCGAATTTGACGGGCTTTCCGTGCTTGTTGAATTTGCGGTGTTTTGCGGAACGGAGCTTNTGTTTTCCGAGGAATTATCATCCGTGCTGCTGCAAGCTGTAAGTGTAAGCACNAATGCAGTCGCCAATATCGCGGTAATTTTTTTCATACGCTCTCCTTATCTGTGCAGACCCGTGATCATTTCCACCGTTGCGGGATCATAATGCGAGAAGAACAGGCTCTCTCCCTCGTCCAGCTTCTGTATTGCGATCATATCATCAGCGCTNAGNGTGAAGTCGAACACATTAAAATTCTGCTCCATTCTATCCTTGTGAGTGGATTTGGGAATAACCACAACATTACTTTGAACAAGAAATCTCAAAGCGACCTGCGCTGCGCTTTTATTGTACTTTTTGCCGATCTCCGCAAGCACGGGATTGGTGAAGAAATCCTTGCGTCCCTCGGCAAAAGGACCCCAGGATTCGTGCTGAACTCCGTATTTGTTCATATACTCGTGAGCCTTTTTCTGCTGCTGGAAAACGTGCGTTTCCACTTGATTTACCGCGGGCTTTACCTCAACAAATCGACACAGATCAACAAGTCTGTCGGGATAGAAATTCGATACGCCGATCGCTCTCAGCCAACCCTCCTTGTACGCTTCCTCCATTGCGCGGTAAGTGCCGTAGTAATCGTTGAACGGCTGATGGATAAGCACGAGATCGATATATTCCGACTGCAATCTTTTCAGCGATTCATGAAGTGATTTTTTTGCGTTCTCATAACCGCCGTTGGAAACCCATACCTTTGTGGTGATAAACAGCTCGTCACGCGCCACTCCGCACTTCTTGACGGCATTTCCGACAGCCTCTTCATTACCGTAAGCCTGTGCCGTGTCTATTGAGCGGTATCCTACGCTTATCGCGTCCAGCACACAACGCTCGCATTCCTCGTTGCTTACCTGATACACGCCATAGCCCAATATCGGCATTTTAATGCCGTTATTCAATGTTACAAATTCCATAACCGTTCCTCCTGTAATGTTGTTTTATAATTATATTTTAACAAATCTATTCTTTTTTGAGAAGTTCCTTTTAGTATATCTGTTATTACCTAAAGGTATAAATCGAAAAGACCGAACCGTACAGCCCGATCTTTTCGATTTATTGAAAAAGGAAATTAGAGGATATCTTTTTCAGATTCTTATTTTAACGACCCGCCATCCTTAAAAGCATTTCCTACACGTTCACCGAGAACGTGATAGCCGTTTTTGACAGGCTCAAACGCTATGGGGCGCAGTTTGGAAACATCAATGATACCATCCTCGCCGAGAATACTCTCATCGGCACTGATGTTGATGATCTCGCCGATAATATTGCCGTCCTCGGTGATTTTTGCAAGCTTGCACTCCAACGTCATAGGAAGCTCATTAATGATTGGCGCATCCACAAACTCGCTTTTTGTAACGGTAAATCCCGCTTTCTTCATTTTGTCGGGAACATCGTTTGCGGAGACTATTCCCACATAGTCGCAGGCGGCAACGTGCGCCGCATCCGCAAAGCTCACGGTAAACGCACCCTTTGCCTTGATGTTCTGCGTAGTCTTATGCCCCGCGCTCAGGCAAAGCTCAACCATTTTCGCATCATACAATCCGCCCCACGCAGCATTCATCGCATCGGGAGCTCCCTTCTCATCATAAGTGCCGATAATCAGCACGGGAAGCGGATAAAACCATGGTTTTACTCCAAAATTCTTTCTCATAAAAATCACTCCTTAATTATTTTAGACCCGCCGAAAACAGGCGACATTTCCATATTATCCAACGCGCTGTCTATCTCGGCGATCTCATTGCTTGTCAGAACAATATCCGAAGCAGCGGCATTTTCCTTTGATCTTTCCGTCTTGCGTGTGCCGGGGATCGGCACGATATACGGTTTTTTACACATCATCCACGCAAGCGAGATCTGAGAGGGAGTTACGTTCTTGTCCGAAGCGAGTTTGTTCAGCAAGGACAGCAGCGCATTGTTCTGCTCCACGCCTTTATCGGTGAACTGCGGCATTGCGCTGCGGTAATCTAACACACCGTCGAATTGTGTTCCTTTCCCGTATCGTCCCGATAAAAAACCGTTGGCAAGCGGTGAGAATGCCACAAATCCGATATTTAATTCCTCAAGAACGGGGAACAGTTTTTCGTGCCAACGCGCCATCATTGAATAGCGGTTCTGTATCGCGGTCACGGGACAGACCTTATGAGCGCGGCGGAGTTGCTCCTCGTCAGCCTCCGACAGCCCCCAATGCGTGATCTTGCCGGCTTTTATAAGCTCCGACATTACCCCGGCTACTTCCTCGATCGGAACATTCGGATCGGCGCGGTGCTGATAATACAGATCGATATGATCGGTGCCGAGCCGTTTCAATGACGCGTCGACCGATACCCGTATCGTTTCGGGGCGCGAGTCGGGAATAAGGGGCTTGTTGACTTCGGGGGAGTTCATATCGAATTTTATTCCGAATTTTGTCGCTATTATCACCTTGCCGCGAACATCTTTGAGCGCTTCTCCGACAAGCGTTTCGTTCTGATGAGGATCGTCGGCTGTTCCGTAAACCTCCGCTGTATCGAAGAAATTATATCCCNTTTCAACCGCGCCNCGTATCGCTTCAACGGCGGTTTTCTTATCGGTGGGAGCGCCGTAAGCATGGGAAAAACCCATACAGCCAAGACCTACCGAGGATACTTCCAGGTCTGCGCCTAAANNTCTCTTTTTCATNTGATCACCCTATCTCTTTAATGTATACAGCAAATGCACCGCGTCACCGATTTTTCTTACGTCCTTAATTTTGAACACCGCCGGTTCTCTCNCGGGGAGGAAATCCGCTTTTTCAAAAATTGTCGCTGCCGCCGAATTTCCGTCCGCAGCAGGAGCGATAACAATACTCAGCTCGTCAACCAAATTATCTTGAACGAGCGACCAATTCATCAGTCCTCCGCCTGCCGCAAGCAAACGCTCAATACCGAATAAATTATACAGCTTTTCAAGCATAAGTTTACAGTCAAGACTGTCTTTACCCGCGAAAATATATGATACTCCGTTATTTTGCAAATACGATAAATAATCGTCCGAAACCGTTTCCAAAAGCACCTCTATAACGTGCGCTTTCGGGCGGTTTTTCTTTTCAATATATCCCGAATCAAATCCGAGAATACCTTTCGGGTCAACGGAAACAATATAGTTTTTTACATCATTCGGAGCTTTGAAATCTTCATGCGGAATTTCGTTCTCGCAATGGGGAATTTTTTCGGCAAGCCCGTCCGAATAGCCGCCTAGCATTGTGGTAGTTCCGTACAGTGTCGCGGAGCAATTAAACACCTTGCGCAAATTTCCGTATTCCGCAAACGCTTCGGCACACTCGGGAACACTCATATACTCACCGTCTATCTTTCCGTCTAACGAGGTCAACATATGACATATCACATATGGTTTGTTCATTTAGTTGTCTCCTTAATTATCTCCGAATATTTTTTCTAACCACTCCGCATAAGCGGGTATCCAGCCGCGGGTAAATCCGTATCCATGCGGTGCGTCCTCCAGCACATTCACCTCGACGGACACATCGGCTTTGCGAAGCGCCTCCGCGTTCAGTTCAAACTGCCGCACAAACGGGTCGCGGGTGCCGTAGCAGAAATATGTCGGCGGAAGATCGGACTGCGCGAATTTTTCACTGTCGGTGGAAGCAACGCTCAGTCGTCCGTAAAACGAATAGATCATTCCGTCAGCGCCCGCGTCCGCCGAAACTTCATCAAGCGAATCGGGAATATAGTCCGCGTCGAGAGCAGTACCGTTTACCAAGCCGTCAAAATTCAACAGCATTTCTCCCGCGAGAATACCGCCCGCCGAAAATCCCATAACCGCAATATCCTTTTCGTCTATCCCGTAAACATCGGCATTTTTTCGCACGAACCTCACAGCCCGCGCCAGATCAAGCGCGCCCTCCTCTTGTGTGTACGGGCGCAGCCGATAATTCACAACAAAGCTCTGATAACCGAGCTTGCTCAGTTCCTCCGCAACAGGCGTTCCCTCGGGGTGATCGCTGCGGAATTGAAACGCTCCTCCGGCGCAAATAAGCACCGCGCCCTTGACTTTCGTACCATCGGGCACGGGAAATGTCACCACATACGGACGAAAATCGGGGTCGTCAAAATAATTTCCGTTATTTACGGTGTATTCGGTCACGGCGGGAGCATTGTCCTCTTCCCAAAGATAAAGCGTTTGGGAATTGTGAGCGTCCGCTGCTGCGGTGAGAACCGTATTTCCGTTGGTCGAGGGCGCTGCCGAAAGCGGCGTGGAGGTGTTTATGTCAAGGCTTTTCGCCCATTCCGTAATTGTGTCCTCGTTTCCGAGAAGATCATTTCGCGACAAATTCAGCGAATCATCACTCACGAACGCTCCCGGCTGGAGGTCGGAGATCGTTTTTCGCGTATTGGAAAAGCCGCTGCCGCCGTGTGTTACAAAAGGAATTATCGTCTTTGCGCCAAGATCGTATTCCTCAAGAAAAGTATACACGGGCATAGGCAGATCAGCCCACCAATTCGGATAACCGAGAATTATTGTATCGTATTTCGAAATATCCTCAATGTGATTTTTTAACTCGGGGCGCGCGTTATCCGCCTTTTCATCGGCAGCAAAATCGGTCAGAGCGTCATGGTCGTGAGTGTACTCCCGAACCGCCTCGATTTGGAACAGNTCACCGCCGATAGCCTGTTGTATCACGTTCGCGACATACTCAGTGTTGCCGAATTTTTCACCGTCCTTGACTACCACGCTCGCNCTCGCAACAGTATCCACATCGTCCTCGGGAACGGTGAAATACGCGATAAGAACCCGCGAATTACCGCTTGTCGAAGGAGTGGAAACAGCGTTGTTATCCANAGAGTCCGATCCGCTCTGGGTTGAATTTCCCGATGAGCCTGTGCTGTTCTGTGTGGAATTGCCATCATTTGCGCTTGTACTTGTTTCCTTGCTTGAATTACCGTCATTGGCACAACCCGTGCAAAGCAATAATGCCGCAAGAATAATTGCAGAAAACTTTTTCATGTGATCACCTACTTTGTAAGTCCGTTTTGCTCAAGATAGCTTGTTATTGCTGCGGTATCGGAGGGTCTTGCGAACAGTCCGTCATGCACCGTCGCGTTTCCCGCGCAGCCGCGCACAAATTCCATTGATTGCTCGAACTGCTCCGCGTTCATAGAAGCCGACTGCGTAAACGGATAAACNTCNATNCCGCTCAGATCGTAATTCTCCAAAAACGTACCGATTATCATAGGCGCGGTGTGCCACCAAATCGGATAGCCGATAATAATATTGTCGTATTCCGAAACAGAAGCGGGAAGATTTTGGATAGCGGGACGGGCATTATTGTCACGTTCCTCGAGAGCTACCTCGGTGCAGGGAGTGTANTCCGCAGGGTACGCAATTACGGGAACNATCTCAAAAGTATCCGCGCCTGTCAGATCGGCGATAGTNTCNGCCATTCCCGCTGTGTTGGATGACCATGTGAAATAAACCACCAACGTTTTGTCCTCTGCGGGTGCTGTGCTGCTTTGTTCCGGTGTGGTTGATNCGATGGGCGCAGTCGATTCGGGAGTGCTTTCGGACGATTCCGATGTACTTTCCGAAACGGAGCTTTCTTCGCTTGAAGATGACATTTCCGAAGAACTTGTGCTTGTTGAGCTTTGGCTTGTCGTACTTGTGGTTGACGATGTTGACGTTGAAGAACTGCTTGATGTGCTGCTTGAACCGTTCTGAATTAACGAGGGTGTGGAAATTCCGCCGCCCGAGGTTTGGCTGTTATTGCAGCCTGTCAGACACAATGCCAACGCCAGACTTGCTAAGATCGCACTTAATTTTTTCATGGTTATTATCTCCTCTCAAATAATCAAAATCCCAATTCTTTCAGCCATTCGCTGACATCGGATTCGGACGGACGGGAAGCNAANCGATGTCCNCCGAGCCAATTNCCCGAGCCTGCCGTATCGGCAAGCAACTTTCCGCTGTTTCCAAGCCCGGAGCTTGACGAGGTGCAGAACGGAACTACAGTCTTGTCAGAGAAATCATTTGCCTCAACAAACCCGTCCACGGGCCATGCCGCGATCTGCCACCAGATTGGATAGCCGATAAAAACGGTATCATAGCTTTCCCAATCGGGAACGTTTGTAGATTCAAGCTCGATTTTGCGGGCATCGGGATTGTCATGCTCATAGCAAACGCGGCTGTCTTTGTCAGTCCAATTCAGATCTTCCGAGGTATACGGGTCTTCGGGAACGATCTCGAACAGATCACCGTTTGTCTTTGCCGCGATCAGCTCGGCGGCAGTTTTGGTGTTGCCCGAAGCGGAAAAATATACAACAAGAACCTTACCGGCGCTCTCGATTTTATCCGACTTACAGCCAGTTAGACCAATCACAAGAACAGTGCATAAAAATATTGCAAGAATTTTTTTCATAATGGCTCACTCTCCTTTTTTCTCGATAGTAACCGATTCTCTGTCGTCTCCGTAATTAAAAAATATGCCGACATCAGAGGTTATTTTCCCGATCGGAACAACGGGAACCACAGTTTGCTCTCGGTTATCGTTATGGATTATCGCGACCGACGGTCCCTCAAACCAATAGGCAAGACTGCCAAGCTCATAGTTTCTCGTGCGCTCGTCCTCATCGGGTATTTCCGAGGGAAGATCAAACGCTTTCGCGTAGCTGTCAGCGGGATTCCAAAGCTCGCTTGTCAGCGGCANCATATCCGCGAAGCTCCGCGCCGTGAAATTGTCGAAAAGTACTCCGTCAAGCACGGTATCTCCTGCGGTTATCGTTATTTCCATCAATATCGGCTGTGCGGACGGCGGAGTGTTTTTTGGTTCGCCCGATTCGGAATAGTTATTGGCGCAGCCCGTCAGTCCAAACAACATCGCGAATACTACCAGGAATTTACACGCTTTTTTCATACACACTCCTTGAGAATTTCCAGAATTTCCTCGTGAGTTAATTTNTTGCAGCAGCCCGCGGTGATATTTGTGGAATCCGCNATCGCNTTNAAATNNGTGCTTTCGGGAATTCCCATTTCCGAAAATTTTGTGGGAAGTCCNACTTCTTTGATGAAACTTTCGAGCGCGGAAATTCCNGCGAGAGCCGTTTCNTCATCNGAATTTTTNTNNNNAATTNCCCANACATTNTNTGCAAATCTCNNGAANTTTTCCAAACCGTCCTTGTAAATGTGACGGTACAAAACAGGGTGAATTACAGCAAGACCTTTTCCGTGATTGCAGTCGGTGTACGCGCCGAGCTGATGTTCGATCTGGTGCGCCTGAAAGTCCGTGATCTTGCCGATTTTGAGGATTCCGTTCTCCGCCATTGAGCTTGCCCACATCAGCTCGCTCCGAGCGTCGTAATTCTCGCGCTCGGTGAGCAGCACGCGCATATTTTTGATAACACTGCGCATTACCGCCTCGTTAATATCATCGGACAAATTATTCTCGGACGGCTTGCCGAAATATGTTTCCATCGCGTGACTGAGCGTGTCGAACGCTCCCGAAATTACCTGCTCAAACGGAACGCTCATCGTATACATCGGATCGAGGAACGCGAAATCCGCTTGCGCTCCGAAAAGCCCGCACTTTATTTTCTCCGCTTCGTTGGTAATTACCGCGCCCGCGTTCATCTCCGAACCCGTTCCCGACGCGGTAACTACCGCGCCCATAGGAATAAATTCGGTCGGGAATTTTTTCTTTTTCGTTATGTTTTCCCATATATCCTCGTCAATTTTCGCCTGCGCGGAAACTATCTTGCAGCAGTCGATGACCGATCCGCCGCCGACCGCGAGAATAAAATCGACATTGTTTTCACGGGTGAGCTTTGCGCCCTCTAAAACCTTTTTGTAAGTGGGATTCGGCATAATTCCCGAAAATTCCACTATGGTTTTTCCCTCGAAATTCAATATCCCGATAATTTCATCATAAATTCCGTTTTTCTTGATCGATCCGCCGCCGTAAGCCAGCAAAATTCTATTGTAATTTTTTAGCAGACAGCCGAGATATTCGCGAACGCCGCCCTTACCGAAATATACCTTTGTCCTGTTCTCGTAAATAAAATTATTCATAGTAATTAACCCCTTTATAAAAAATTAAAATTGTTTCTCCCAGAATTTCACCGCGTCGTCAAGCCAGCCCTCGGCGACCGTTCCCGTGCCTATTCCGAAGCCGTGCCGCAGTCCGCTGTAAACGTGAAATTCGGTATCAATACCGAGCGCACTCATATTATCAAGCCGAGTTTTCATTGTCCGCCAGCTTGCTATGCCGTCGCTGTCACCAACACAAACATAGGTCGGAGGATCGTTCTCGGAATACTCACTATGCCCAGTATATTGTATGATCGCCGCTCCCGCGTGAGGAAGCTCGCGTTCGCCGAAACCCTCGGGTCCGTAAGAACCTACCCAAGCGGACATTCTCCCGCCCGCCGAGCCGCCCCACAGAGAGTAACAGTCGGTGTCGACTTCAAGCTCATCGGCATGGTCGAATATAAACGCGACAGCTCTCGACAAGTCCTCGCAAGCGGTTTGCGCTCCCGGACGGTAGATCACCGCGAACGCGTTATAACCGCGCTTTGACAGCTCCAGAGCGTGCGGAAAGCTGTCGTGCATAGCTCCCACATACGCAAATCCGCCGCCCGCGCTGCAAACCGCAAACTTTTCACCCGGATCTCCCTTGAAGAAAAACAATCCTGTATCTTTTTTCCGAGGATCGGCGGCTTTCTCCGAATCGGAATAAATATCGTAGAAGATCACATCGCCCGATTCCGCGTGAGAGCGCATATAATTCGCGATCTCAACGGTCTTGTCGGGGTCAATGTTGTTGTACCAAGTAAGTGACAGATCGCCGAGCGTTTCACCGCTGTAATATCCATCGTTCACCGGAAAAATAAGTCTGCCGTAATTTCCGAAAGCGGGATCGTTTATCACTTCGGAAATTCGCGTGCTGCGTGTGTATGGATCGCTTGTAATCACGGGTTCGCTCACTTCTTCCGAGGCGATATTCGACGAAATGCCCGGTTTATTTTCCGGATTTGCGGATTCGGAGTTTTCTGTGCTTTGAACAGCATCGCCGGGCTGTTGTGTGCTTTGCGATTGGGTGCTGAATTTGGAATTTGTTGTACTCTCACCAAACGACGACGAGCTTTGAGTGTTGCTTAAAGCGCTGTCGGAATTCGGTTCCGAACTGCACCCCGCCGCGCAAATTATCATGACCGATGCCAATATAGCTGCTAATTTTCTCATTGTCACCGCTCCTTTATTTTTAATATGCAGCTTCCGCAACGGCAAACCGTTTCACGGTTTGCCTATCACGCAAGTACTGTTCAGCTTCGCTGCACAGTACTTGCTATTGCGGAAGCTGCTTCTTTAAATATATTATAAACAAAAAAGACCTCCTATGGAAGTCTCTTTTGGTTTATAAGTTTATACCTTGAGGTTTACAGCTGGCTTGAAACCGCTTTTTTCGCCGCACGCAGGAACTCTTTAACTGTTGCGGAGGGCTTTGGCGAGTGCAGTAATCCATACGGGATACTGTAATCCCAGTCCACGGGAATGACCTTTAACAACGGGTGAACATTCGCCCAACCCGCGATCGCAAGCAGAACGTCATTGCTGTTTTCGCAGCGGTTGAAAATGCTCATATTGTAAAAATCGAAATCGATGATATTTATGTGACTGTGATTTTTCCATATTTCATCGCGCAGGCGGTCGACGTAGCTGCTCCAGTTCCGTTTCATCAAAAGCAGATTTTCACCGTACAGATCTTCAATGGAGAGCCTGTCCTTTACGGCAAGCCTGTGATGTATCGAAACCGCGCAGCAGAACGGCTCGCGCGATAATTCAAGACCCGCGCAGCTTCGCAGATTCAGCATTGCCTCATCGAAAATCCCGCCCACGACGTCAATATTTTTCCCGAGATTTCCGAGTATTTCACGCGCGTTTTCGGGAGTGTTCTCAAACGGAACAAGCTCAAATTTCAGATTCGGACAATACACCTGTATCTTCGACCAAAGCTGTACCAATAGCTGCGCCGGAGTCATCGGCGACGTTCCTATTCGGATAATACTGCTGTCGGACTGCATGGCATTTTTGGCGCGAACGACCGACTCCTCACAATACCGAATGATATATTTTGCGTCCCGATAGAGCGATTTTCCGGCTTTTGTAAGCGTTAGTCCTCGGTGAGTCCGCTCGAACAGCTTCACGTCCAGAGAACCTTCTAACAGGTTTATCTGCTTTATTACCGCCGTCGGAGTGATGTACATTTCTTCGGCGGCTTTGTTGAAGCTACCCGCGTCGGCGACCTTTAAAAACGTTTCAAGCTGAGGATTATACACCCGAATCGCTCCTTTCAATAGTCTTTATACCATTATAAAATATTTTTACCGAAATGTCAACAGTAAAAAGTCAAAAGTATAAACCGCATAACTTTTTGGAACTTCACAAGCGATAAAAAAAGTCTTATAATAATGATAACAGAAGTATTTGAGGGGTGATTTTGATGAATAACGCTTTCAAAAAAATCATAGCGATGTTGATTGCTTTAATGATGTGCGGTTGTTCAAACAATACGGTATTAACAGAAGATGTGACCAATTCAGACAGTTCATCGGCGATCAATACCGAGAACGCCGCAGGGAAAACCGAGAGCGATAACACGACAAGCAACACTTCTTCAATAAGTACATCCGAAAGCGGTGATAATATTGAACAGAAAAACAGTCTTTCGCCAAAGACATTTCCGCAGAATTTAGAAGAGATTCCGCATGAATATTTCAGCACTGCGCAAGAACAAGGAACACTTGTCGATCTCAATTATACAACTTATGAGTCCTTTTCCTATGCGGAAAAATCGCAGGAGCTGCAAAAACGCGCAGTGGTGTATCTGCCTTCCGGTTATAACGAGCAAGATAAATATAATGTGTTCTACCTTATGCACGGAGGCTGGAGCAATGAGACGACCACGCTCGGCACTCCCGAAAGTCCCGCCGCTATGAAAAACGTGCTTGACAATGCCATTGCGGACGGCAAAATTCCGCCGCTTATCGTAGTTTGCCCTACCTACAACAACACAAGCGGCGAGGACAGTGCAAGTTACAGCCTTGCGCTTCAGCTCACGAGAAATTACCACAACGAGCTGATCAATGACCTTATACCTGCGGTTGAGGGTAAGTACAGTTCGTATGCTGAAAGCACGTCTGCGGATGGCTTGATCGCCGCGCGAGATCACAGAGGATTTGGCGGTTTTTCAATGGGTTCGGTGACTACTTGGAGGACTTTCGAGTATTGTCTCGATTACTTCCGATACTTTGCACCGTCGAGCGGCAGCCTTACAACAGATGGCGGTTATATGGACGATATAGTAAAGAATTCGGGGTATGCTTGGAACGATTTCTTCCTTGTCACTATGACGGGAACAGAGGACTTTGCAGCCTCGGCATTTGAACAGCAAATAGAAAATATGCAGAGTTACGACAGCTTCCGATACTCAGACACCGAAAAGGACGGCAATCTGACATTCCGCATTAAAGAGGGATATTCTCACAATGGAACAGCGGCGACGGAATATATCTACAATGCGCTGCGTTGGTTCTGGAACTCAAACCAATAAAACAGGAGGATATAAGTTTGAAACATTGTAATCGAAGCAAAATCCCTAAAAGTGCACACCAAAACAGACTACCCGAAAAGTAGCCGAAAAACAAAAAATAAATAGCTTAAGGAGCGTTAGGGGTCACAATATAACCCTGCCTTTGCAGAATAAAGATAGCCTCCTCCACGGAAACCGCTCTATGTTCCGGCGGAGTGTTGTTACACCGAGAATAAAGTTCCGAGTTGTATGGCTCATTCTTTTTAAGAATGTTGTAAATAGCGGTCAGCAACATTCTTGCGATGGCAATAATCGCTTTCTTGTGACCTCTGCGCTTTTTAATAGATAAATACCTGCTGCGAATTTCCGGATTGCTTTTTTTGCGGATAGCGCACAAAGCACACTGAACAAGCAAAGGTTTAATGTAAGCACCTGCACGGCTGATACGAGTGGTTTTCTTCTTTCCCGCACTTTCGTTGTTCTGCGGCGTAAGACCTGCCCAAGAGCAAAGATGCTTTGAGGTGGCGAACACAGACATATCCACACCGATTTCAGCTATTATGCTGACAGCGGCAAATGTTTGGATACCCGGCACCGTAGAAACAAGATTGATTTGAGGAAGATATTTTTCTGCAATGGTAAGAATTAAAGATTCCAAATTAAGGCGGCAAAGCTCAATGCCATCCAAGTGAGAACGGATGATTTTAAGCTTTTCAGCTTGCTCGGCACAAATCTCACCGTCAACAGCAGCAAGCACTTCCTTGCAGGTGGAATTAAGGATAAATATCTTGACCAACAGATTCAGGTGTTAGGGGAAAGAGCCCCCAAGGGCATAACGGTTGCGGAGGATATGCCAGAAATTAAAATCGGAGAAACGTATTTGTTCTCGTTGATGGTGTTTGAAGGCACGGATCCATGTCTGCTGAATTTCGAACAAGGTATCATTAGTGTCAGTGATTTTAATTCGACTGTTGTCAAAGACGAATTTGGATACATTTCTGCCAAAGATATAATTTCATATTTTGGAAATGAAAAATGGACTGCTTTTGAATCTGAAAACTTTCTTGAAGCAGAATAGACGCACATATTAATGGGAAACTGGTTACTCACTCCAATTTTTTAATTGATTAGGGCATATCTGAAAACAAAGCATTTTTGTACAATTTCGCTAAATGTATGGCGATTTTAAGGAAAAAAGCGCAGGAATTGCATTCTTTGATGCAGAAAGCATCACCGCAAGGATGCAGTACGGTGACCACCCAAAGCCGTTGCATGGTGCAACGGCAGCAAAGCGGTCACAGCTGCAACTTAGTAATTGTGCAAATTGCGACTTTTCAGATAACCCTTAGATTATCTGTTGCTTAAATAGTTATTAGCATAAAAACCGCAGGTGCTACATCTGCGGTTTTTATGCTAATAAGCAATGTTGTTATGATGTGGGTTTGGGTTGGTGTGTCCTTAACTCTGTTATTCCCCTAAGACCCCTTTCAATCTGAAATAAATAAGTTTTGACTTTTTATACAAGCTGGGGCTGCAAAAAGCAGCCCCTGTTCTATTCCAACCCTAAGACACCTTATCTCCCCTCTTAAAGCACCTTGCCACAATAAGCCCGAACACCACCGCCGCGGTAAGCCCTGCCGCTCCCGCAGTAAAGCCGCCTGTGAATGCCCCGAGAAGTCCGTCCTCCTCCACCGCCTTTTTTACGCCCTCTGCAAGAGCGTAGCCAAAGCCTGTAAGGGGAACGGTGGCGCCTGCACCCGCAAATTCCACCAAAGGCTCATAAACTCCGCAGCCGCCTAATACCACTCCTGCAATAACATATATAACTAAGATACGCGCAGGGGTCAGCTTGGTAAGGTCTATCAGAAGCTGTCCGATAAGACATAGACCGCCGCCTACAACGAACGCCCAAAAATATTCCATAAAGGTCTCCAAAACAATTTCTCCTTTTTAAATTATTTTCCGCTTAATTCCACAGCATGGCTTATGCCCGGAATACTTTCCCCCTGCTGCACTATGGTTGGTGACATCAGCGCGCCTGTGGCTGCAAAAAGCACCTTGTTAAGCCTGCCCTCCTGAATTTCTTTCAGAATATGACCGCAAAGCACCGAAGCGCTGCAGCCGCAGCCCGAGCCTCCTGCGTGAACGTCCTGCTTTTCAATATCATAAAGCATTATTCCGCAGTCGTTGTGCTTTTCAGTCATATCCACATTGTCTTTTTTAAATAGTTCAATGAGAATATCACGCCCTACTTTTCCCAGATCTCCTGTCAAAATCAGGTCGAAATCGTCAATGCTTTGATTTGTGTTGCTTAAATGTCTTGAGATCGTGTCATAAGCTGCCGCAGCCATTGCCGCTCCCATATTGTTGGCGTCGGTGATGCCCATGTCCTTGATCTTGCCGATAGTAACGGCTCTCACATAAGGCGGTTTCCCGTGGGGAGAAATCACCGCGCAGCCTGCCGCCGTTGCCGTCCACTGCGCCGTGGGAGTGCGCTGTCCTCCGTAATTTACGGGAAGCCGAAATTGCCTTTCCGCCGAGCAAAAGTGAGATGAGGTCACTGCCGCCGCGTTTACCGCCGCGCCGCTGTCAACGAAAACAGAAGCCAGGCACAGACCTTCAGCCATAGTGGAGCAGGCGCCGAACAATCCCATAAAAGGAATGTGGGTATCCCTTGCGCCGTAAGAGGAGCTTACGCATTGGTTCAGCAAATCACCCGCAAAGATAACATCAATGTTTTTTTCGGAAAATCCGCCCTTTGAGAGAGCCGTGCCGAGGGCGATCTGCTGGAGCTTGCTCTCGCTTTTCTCCCAGCTGCTTTCCCCCAAAGTCACGTCCTCCGCTATATAGTCAAAACAGCCTGACAAAGGACCCTCCCCCTCTTTTTTTCCTACCGCTGCCGCGAATGCGGAAACAGTGGGGCAGGTATCCAATGAAACAGTGCCGTCTTTTATCAGCTTTGCCATTTTATTCCTCCTATTTAAAAAGAATTTCAAAACCGCCAAGATTTAAAAAATTCTTGACTATCTGACTGCTTTTAGAGTTTTGCTTGAAAAGCCGGGCAAAACTCTAAAAGCAGTCGATTTTTGAAATTCGTGCTATCAAGACAGTGGTATGAGCAGTAACTAGCCCCTAGATCTGTCGCTACGCGCCCAACCGCACTATATAAAGTATAATTCCATATAATACCGATGTTATTATTCCATAAACGATAACGGGCCCCGCAATAACGAACATTTTCGCGGCAGTACCTAAAACAAAGCCCTCGGTCTTGAATTCCAGCGCAGGAGCCACCACCGAGTTGGCGAAGCCCGTTATAGGCACAAGAGTTCCTGCACCGCCGTGCTTGGCGATCTTGTCGTAGAGCTTGAGACCCGTAAGCAGCGCGCTGAAGAAAATAAGGGTAATTGAAGTCACCGCTCTTGCATTCTGTTCATTCAAGCCCCAGAATGTGTACAGGTTAAAAAGCGCCTGCCCCAGACAGCAGATAAGCCCGCCGATAAAAAACGCCTTTGGCAGGGTCAGATACAGCTTTGTGTCGGGAGACATTTTTTTGGTAAGTTTATCATATTCAGTGTTGGTTATTTCCATATCGTATACCTTCTTTCGGAAAAATTTATCTTGTTTTTATATATTTTGTTGATTATTCTCGAAAATATACGAGATGTAAAAAAGGCTGCACCTATTTTATATAAAGTTTCTTGGAAGAGCCGTAAAAATCGGCACAACACCTCTAAAAGCGGTGAAAAATTATCACTTGTTTCCTTAAAGGCGGGTTTCCACTCTCGCAACTGTCCTGATAGCACCAGTTAAAAAATGCGGATTACCACTCTCACAACTGCTCTGATAGCACAAGTTAAAAAAATGCGGGTCGCAACTCTCACAACTTCCCTGATAGCACAAGATAAAAAATGCGGGTCACAACTCTCACAACTCCCCTGATAGCACAAGATAAAAAATGCGGGTTACCACTCTCACCACTTTTCTGATAGCACGAATTTCAAAAAGGACAAAATTTTCGAAGAAAATTTTGTCCGGTTCCGAAAATGAAGCTCTTGGCGCTTGCGCCATTGAGCTTCATTTTCGGAATTTTGAAATTCTTT
>JAAVIE010000020.1 GCA_014799325.1 Oscillospiraceae bacterium | reverse complement strand
ACGTCGTCTATGCTGTTTCTTACGGACTTCACCATTTCCTCGGACAGCTTAGTTCTTGGCTTGTGCATTCCGGGAGTGTCGATAAACACATACTGGGTCTCGCCCTTTGTGAGAATTCCGTTTATTTTCGTCCGTGTGGTCTGGGGCTTTTCGCTGACAATGGCGATCTTCTCACCAACCAACAGATTTGTCAAAGAGGACTTGCCCGCGTTTGGACGTCCTGTAATTGCTATAAAAGCTGATTTAGTCATTTTTTATCTTTCCTTTGATATTTCTCTTTTTTCCTGAAGTAATAAATACTACGGCTATTGCCGAAAATCCGATAAATAAAAGCAGATTTGACCATTCGCTGAAAAACAGCAGAATGAGCTTGAACTTTTCAAGATCAAAAAACAGCACTATTCCCACAATGATCGCCATGATAGCCGCCAGAAGTACCGCTCCCGCCGCCGCGTCCTTGGCTATCTTCGCAAGAGGGCTGTACTTTGGGGAAACCTTGTCCACGATAACTTCAATGGCGGTGTTCAGCACTTCAAGTATCATCACCAGAGCGCAGGTGATCACCAACAGCACTATTTCAGATTTTGAAAAGCTGTAAAACGCGGAAAAAAAGGCGACGTACAAAGCGGCTACAAGGTGGATCCGCATATTCCTTTCGTGCTGCAGCACAAAAGCGATGCCCTTAAACGCGCATTTAAAGCTGTCAAATAAACTAAACCGATTTTTCATCAGATCACCTGTTTATCCCTAACCTTTTGAGAACCTTTTCCTGCTTTTCAAACATTATCTTTTCCTCCTCCTTGCTGATTTCATGATCGTAGCCTAAAAGATGAAACATAGAGTGAGTGGCAAGAAAGCACATTTCACGCTCAAAGGAATGACCGTATTCCTCCGCCTGCTCCTTCGCCCTTTCCGCCGATATAACGATATCCCCCAGCAAAATGCGGTTTGTGTCGGGATCAAGGTCAAACTCCTCCCCGTCGCTCATGGGAAAGGAAAGCACGTCCGTGGCGCTGTCCTTCTGACGGTATTCCTTGTTCATTTCCTTTATTTCAGCGTTGTCTGCAACGGTAAGGGAAACCTCTGCGTCCTCCTTGATGCCCTCTTCTTCAAGAGCAGCTTCGCAGCACTGCCTTATGAGGGTTCTCAATCCTTTGGGAATATCCACTGTCTTTTGATGATTTGAATAATACAGCTTTACTTTTGACATTTTTACTGCTTTCCTCTTTTCGCCTGTTCTGCGGCATATCTTTCATAGGCTTTTACTATATCCTGCACCAGTTTATGTCTTACAACGTCCTTTTCCGAAAACTTGATCTGCTCCACACCCTCAATGTTTTTTAACACCTTTGAGGCTTCCACAAGTCCCGATTTTTTATTGTCGGCAAGGTCTATCTGTGTAACGTCCCCTGTGATGACCATTTTGCTGTTAAATCCAAGACGTGTGAGGAACATCTTCATCTGCTCGGGAGTGGTGTTCTGTGCTTCATCAAGGATAATAAAGCTGTCGTCAAGTGTACGTCCTCTCATATATGCCAAGGGGGCAACCTCGATAACGCCTTTTTCCTGATTTCTTTGGAACGCTTCCGCTCCCATCATATCAAACAAAGCGTCATACAGTGGTCTTAAATATGGATCCACCTTGTTTTGCAGATCTCCCGGAAGAAAGCCCAGCTTTTCCCCTGCTTCAACAGCAGGACGGGTCAGTATAATACGCTGTATTTCGTGGTTTTTAAAGGCTCTCACCGCCAGAGCCACCGCAAGATAGGTCTTTCCCGTTCCCGCAGGGCCTATTCCAAAGACAATGGTGTTATGCCTTATGGAATCCACATACTTTTTCTGACCTATGGTCTTGGGCTTGACGGGCTTTCCCGTAAAGGTAACGCAAACGCTGTCCGAGGACAGATTTTCAAGCTGCTGCTGCATTCCGTCATTAACTGCGGTTATAACATATCTGACGCTTTGATCGTTGATGACCTCGCCTTTGTTGAACATTTTTTCAAGGCTGTCAATGACCGCAGCCGCAGCGTCTACATTTGCCTCCGCGCCGTTAACGATGATCTCGCCGTTGCGGCTGTATACCGAAACGTTGTACTCTCTTTGAATGATATTTATATTTTCATCAAAATTACCGAAAATGGAATGTATACACTCCATTCCGTTTACCGAAATGTTTTTCTCTGCCATAAATTTAAACTTCCTCCGTCGTGTAAAATAGATTTATTTGTACACACGGATATAGTATATCATAAAAACAGGCTTTTTGCAATGCTTTAATGTCCTTAAAATCCTAATCTCTCAGGAAAATTTCACTTTGCGAAAGAATATCCCCCTGCAAGGTATAGTTACAGATGATTTTTATCCCCTTTTCATCTCTCTCAAACTTAATATTGCGGTCTGTTATTTCGTAGTTCTTCAAGAAATTTACTTCGTATTTATCAAGCTCCTGCTGTAAGCTCCGCTTTACATCATTAACCGAGCGGGTGACTTCCACATTTTCGGTCTTTACCCCTGTGACCTTGATCTTTGTCCAGGGCATTGTCAATCCAAAAAGCTTTACTGCATAGCTGTCGGAGGTGTAGGTGTAGCCGTCTATGTACTGACCGCCTTTGTTGGGAAAGGAAAAGCCGAAGAGCTTTATATATTCCTGAGTGTAGCTTTCCTTGGTCTTTACCTGCTCTGTGGTGGTAAATTCCTTGTAGAAGCTCACTTCCTCCTCAAATTCGGCTATGATCTTTGCGTCTGCGTGGTGGATCGTCACATTTCCTGCCTCGTCGGTAACAATTCCGCTGACTACCACATCACCCTCTTTGACGCCGCTGCCTATCTCATACTGCATAGTTCCGCTGTGGATCTCGGAATAAATAATTCTGCCGTCTCTGAATGCCACTAAATTGCAGGGAGTGCTTACCGATAAGCCGTGATAGGGATTTTCCACGCTTTCGCTGACCTTGACGTTTATCCTTGAACCGTTTTCCTCAATGCTTATCCACGCCAGATCCTTGTAGTTCATCATGGCTTTAAGCTCGGTAACGGTATTCTGTACCGCTTTTCTCGGCACTCCGGGGTATATTCCGTTATCGGCTAAAAATTCAAGAATTGACTCCTCGGGTATACGTTCGTTTCCTGTGACAGTTATATCCCACACAATACCCGAGCAAAAATATAATACCGCGCAGAAAACAGCCGCTCCCAAAAGAATGCCGTAGCGGTACCTATATCTATAAAGCCTGAAAGCGATACCGTGCCTCTCAGCGATCCTCATTTGGATCTGCCTCTTTCCTTTGAGCCTTGCCAGCCTAATGTAATCCTTTGGAAGTGTTTTTGCGTAGTAAACACCTTTGACATTTTCCACATCAAATATCTTTATGCCGTTATTGATAGCGTCTGTAAAAAAAGCTTCGCAGTCTGCGCCAAGCAGCATGAATTTAACATATCCGAAAGCCTTCCCCATTATAATTCCTCCTTTGAAATAAAGGTAAGTGAATGTATCTGCCCTTCGATAACTATTCCTCCCTCATTGAAATTCCGCATGGAAAGTCCCATACCCACAACCGAAACTGCCACCGCGGAAAGCTCCAGCCTGATACAGTTTTCATTATACTCAATCACCCTGCGGCAGCCGTCCAAAACTATGCTTTTATTATCGGTTATCTGGATCTCCGAGTGCTTGTTGAGAGATTTTTTGAACTCCTCGTATCTGATAGCCAAGTCATTTATATTCATTTTATCACCGCCTTTTTAATATAAATATATGAGACAAGTTCAAATAAATTACTATAGACAGGAGCGTTTGTGTGAAAAAGCAAAGAATAACAAAGATATTTTTCGCTGTGTTGGCGGCGGCGCTGTGCCTTGTGCTGATAATTGATTCCGAGGGGACTGTAAAGGCGGCAAGGCAGTCGGTGGAGGTGTGCCTTACCGCCATAATCCCTTCTCTCTTTGCCTTTATGGTGTTTTCACAAGTCTTTATCAAAAGCGGGATCGGTGATTATCTGTTTTACCCTCTTTACAAGCTCAATTCCTTTTGGTTCAAGGGGAATCGCCGTGAATTCTCCATATTCATTATAAGTCTTTTTGGCGGTTATCCTGTGGGGATCAAACTTTTAAAGGATTATATTGCGTATAATAAAAATTATACCGCAATTGCAGAAAAAATGCTCTGCTATTGTTACTGCGGAAGCCCCTCTTTTATAATACAGATAGTGGGAATATCGGTTTTGGGCAGCGCAAAGGCGGGGCTGTTGGTATATCTGTCAAATATCGCCGCTTGTGTCACTATGGCGGTGATCATAAATGTAATGCCGCCAAAAGCGGAAAGAAAAGCAGATGATAAGCAAAAGGACAATATCAGCAGGATAACCGTTCAGGACTTTACGGACAGTATTGCAGATACGGTAAAGGCTTTGGGTGTTATCAGCGGCACTATACTTGCTTTTAATATAGTTCTGGAGCTGATACGGTTTTCGGGCTTTACAGAAATTCTTGAACAGCTGAATATTGAAAAGCATTTTATGTCTTTAATGGAAATATCAAATATATCTGCTTTTCAAGGTAATAGTTTTGGACTGCTTCCCTTTTTTGCCGCAGTGACCTCTTTCGGCGGACTTTGCATAATCATTCAGACCGCCGCCCTATCAAAAGGGCAGATACCATTAAGAAAGTTTATTCTCTCGCGCTTCCCTGCTGCCCTTTTAAGCGCATTTTATATGTATATTATAAACCGTTTGTTCCCTATTACAGTTGAGACCGTTACACCGTCCGGTGTGGTTCCTGCTCTTTCCGCCGCAGATTCGATCAGCACTGCCTGCCTTATTGTGATGACATATTTACTTTTAAGAGAAACCAAAGATCTGACTTCGACCCGTAAATAGCTATTTTGTATGAAATGTCTTTGTATTTTCGGAAACATTTGTGTATATTCACTATTAGCTCATAAGTTTATTAGTGCAAAATGTAAATTGACTATAATTTGCAATTATAGTATACTTAATATATAAAATAATGTAAACGGTTACACCTTACATTATGAAAGGAGTAGAAAATGAAAAAATTTTTGTCATGCTTTTTGTGCGCAGCCATGGTACTGGGTATCACAGGCTGTTCTCAGGACGAAACAAACAGTGAAGTTACTACGGAAGACGATAACCCCGTAGATGTAAGCAACGTGGATCTGGATCTGGATAAAGACGTTGACCTTAACGGCAAGACCCTGCATTACATCGGCTGTTATGATATTACCACAGCCGGCGACATTAAACCCGCCTATGTTTATTTTAAAGAAACCTACGGAGCCGATATTCAGGTAGATATTTTCGGCGACAGTGAAATTATGGATAAGCTGAACGTTATGATCAACGGCGGCGATTCACCCGATCTTATTGACCAGCGTTCCAACTCATTCCCCTACTACATAGGACAGAATGCGTATATGGCTCTTGACGAGTATATGGACACCAGCGCTCCTCAATGGGAGGCGGTTTCAAGCTTTATTGAAAGATGTGCTATCAATGGCAAGCATTATTATTATCCTTGGGCTTGCGTTATTGGTTCAAGATATCTTATTTACAACAGAGGATTATTCAACGAGATCGGTATAGACGATCCTAAGACCCTTTATGATCAGGGTAATTGGACATGGGATACATTTCTGAAATGTATGACGGATTTTGTTGACGCTCGCAAGGGCAGTATGATTGACGAACCCCAAGCTCCTATAGGTTTATACGGAAGCGTTGCAAACTGCTTTATCAACTCCACAGGCGTTCCTTTGGTAGGAATGGAAAACGGACAGCTCGTAAACAACCTTGATAACGCAGACGTTGACCGCGCTCAGAGCTTCCTGGAAAATCTCAAAAAACAGGGATTGTCAAGCTTGCAATACAGTGTATACCAAAATGTTGCTAAAGAACCTATCATTAACGGCTATGCCGCATTCCAGAGCGTAGGCGACTGGCTGATAACTGACTATTCTAAAAAACAGGTCGATAATCCCGATCTGGACATCTTCTTTGTTCCTTACCCCAAGGATCCCAATGCTGACAGATACTATCAGTCAATGACCACATTTGCTTACCTTGTTCCCGCAGGCGCTCCAAATCCTCAGGCTTCCTGCATTTTCATCAACTGCGTAAGACTCAGCAAGACTGATCCAACTTTAATGGAAACTACCAGTGAAAGTATCATGAATTCTAAACAATACACAAAAGAACAGTATGAGCTGTGGAATTACTTCCAGACAGTTGAAAACTTTGATCCCGACGATCTGGTTTCCGATTACGCTTATAATATTGATACAGAAACCTGCGACAGCGTTATTTCCAAGCTTTGTGAAGATGTTCCTCTTGTCAGCGGCGATGACATTCAGAGCTGGACTGTTATGAGAACTTCAATGGCTCCTATGCTTGAAAAGTCGCTTAATGACATTAACGCAACCTTGAAGTAATTTTTAAAGTTTTTAAAAATATTTAATAATTAAAGGGAAGCTTGATCGGCTTCCCTTTTTATTATTTGAGTTTTTTCCCCTGATAGCTGTCAAGGTTGGCTTGCAGCTTGTCTATTGCACCCAAGACCGAAATTTTATCCCTGCTCCATAAAGGGGCGATCAGCTTGTTTTTGTCTCCGTCGCCCGTAAGCCTTTCTATGACTGTTTCCTGAGGCAGCAGCTCCAGCTGCCTGACGGTGATATCAACATACTTTTCTTTTTCCAAGGGCGTGTACTTTCCCTCATTGTACATAAGCTCCAGCTTTGTGCCTTTTATTACATGCAAAAGGTGGATCTTTACTCCGTCGGGTCTCATTTTTCCCAAAACAGAGGCAGTTTCGAGCATCATATCCTTGTTTTCATCAGGCAGACCGTTTATAATGTGGACTACTGTTCTTATTCCCAAAGCTTTAAGACTGTTATAGCCCTCTTGAAATTCGGAAAAGGTATGTCCTCTGTTGATTATCTCGGCGGTATGGTCGTGAACGGTCTGAAGCCCCAGCTCAACTGTAAGCTCGGTTTTTCGGGAAAGCTCTTTAAGATGATCCAAAACGTCTTTTTTAAAACAATCCGCGCGGGTGGCTATGGAAACAGAAACCACATCATCAAAATCAAAAACAGGCTCTACCCTGCTCTTTATCAACTCTGCGTTCCCGTAAGTGTTGGAGTAGGACTGAAAATAAGCGTTTATCTTTGCCTTTGGGTGCTTTTGGTGTATCAGGGCGATCTGATGCTCCAACTGTTCTTTTATGGGAATAATGCTGCTGTCAGTAAAATATCCGCTGCCGCCGTCACAGTATATACAGCCGCCAAATCCCTTTGTGCCGTCAATATTGGGACAGGTAAATCCTGCGTTTATAGGAGCTTTGTATACACGTTCTCCGAATTTCTGCATATTATAGTAGTGGAGCGTGTGATAGCGCTTGTTGTCTGATGAATAAGGGAAAATCTTCAAGAATATGTCCTCCATAATATTTACTGCCGCAATATAGCTTGCGGCAGTAAGTTTTTATACTACTTCTTTATCATACTGTAGACTATGTCTACAGTATGATTCACCGTGCCATGCACGGCGTTGGCGGTGAAACCTCTAAAAAAGTTAGTTCAATACTAATTCTGTTAAAATCAAAGATTTTGACAGCCGCCTGAAGGGCGGCATCATACAATAGACTTTGTCTATTGTATGATCGAGAATCAGTATTATCGGTTGTTAAGTTCAATATAAGGATTGTGCTTAATAACATTCTTGTAAGCAGGACGAATGATCTTGCTGTTGCTGACAAGCTCCTCGATCCTGTGAGCGCACCAGCCTGGAACTCTTGAAATGGCAAACAAAGGCGTGTACAGTTCCTTGGGAATTTCCAGCATTTTATAAACAAAGCCGCTGTAAAAGTCAATGTTCGCGCTTATTGCCTTGTATGTATGCCTTTTGGCGTTTATTATATCCGGAGCGAGCTTTTCAACACGGTTATAAAGCTCAAACTCTCTTTCAAAGCCCTTTTCGCGGGAGAGCTTTTCCACATACTGCTTGAATATTTTTGCACGGGGGTCGGAGATCGAGTAGACTGCGTGACCCATACCGTAAATAAGACCCGCATTGTCAAAAGCTTTTTTATCCAATATATCATTGAGATATTGAGAAACCTCTCGGTCGCTTTCCCAATCTGTAACTTTTTCCATCATATCCTCAAACATTTCGGCGACCTTGATATTTGCACCGCCGTGGCGCGGACCTTTCAAAGAACCTATTGCGGAGGCTATGGTGGAATAAGTATCGGTTCCCGTAGAAGTTACAACCCTTGTGGTAAAGCCGGAGTTATTACCGCCGCCGTGATCCGAATGAAGAACCAGCGCCAGATCCAAAACTCTTGCCTCCAGCTCGGTAAAGGAATTATCGGCTCTGAGCATATAGAGAATGTTTTCCGCAATGCCAAGATCGGGAGAGGGCGCGTGGATAAACAAGCTGTTTTCCTGATAATAGTGCGCCAATGCCTGATAGCTGTAAACTGCAAGTCGAGGGAAACGGGCTATCATTTGCAGAGATTGACGGACAAGAGTTTCAACGTCAACGGAATCCGCATTCTCGTCATAGGTATACAGCGTCAGCACACTTCTTGCAAGAGAATTCATAATATTGCGGCTGGGGGCTTTCAGAATAAAGTCGCGGGTAAAGCTGGTAGGCAGATCGCGGTAATAGATCAGATCCTCCTTAAAGTCTTTCAACTCCTTTTCATTTGGCAGACTGCCGAACATAAGCAGATAAGCCGTTTCCTCAAAGCCGAAGCGGTTATCCTTCATAAAGCCGTCTACAAGCTCCTCTATATCTATTCCTCTGTAATAGAGCTTGCCTTCGCAGGGTATCATATCGCCGTCGTCAATTGTGTAGGACTTTACCTCGGCAATTTTGGTAAGTCCTACCAAAACGCCCTTTCCGTTTTTCTCTCTCAGTCCCCTTTTTACATCGTACTTTTCAAAAAGCTCAGGGTTGATCTGACAGTTTTGTTTGCACAAATTGCCGTAAAGGGGGATTCTGTTTTCAGCGGGGGCTGTCAATTTATTTGTTGATGCGAGTTTTTCCATAAGTTCTCCTTATTTATGAATAATTTATTTTTCAAAAATTCATTTTCTGTTATCAGTATACCATATATTCAGATTTTTTTCAAATATAATTGTAAAGAAAATAGCTTTATTTCAAAAATTTGAAGTTTCCTACAATTATTGTTGCAAAAATTTCTGCAATATGGTAAAATAATAAAAAGACAACAATATTTTCGGGAGATAATGCTATGAAGATAGAACCTTTTTACAGAACGGCACTATATTATGAAACAGACAAAATGGCTGTGGTGCATCATTCAAATTATGTAAGGTGGCTTGAAGAAGCCCGCATCGATTTTTTGAAGCAGGTGGGGCTTCCCTATGACGAAATGGAGAAAAACGGGATAATGATCCCCGTGCTGTCCGTTTCCTGTCAGTATAAATATGCGGTGAGATTTAATGATACGGTGTGCATTAAAATGAAAATGGAGGACTTTAACGGGCTGAAATTCAGGATCTCTTACCGTGTTACGGATAAGGAGACTGATGATATACGCGTCATTGCGGAAACGGCGCATTTTTTTGTGGATAGTGATTTTAAGCCTATAAGAATGAAAAATATTGATCCTCATATTTATGATGTGTTTAAGAGTTTAGTTGGTGTGGATTTATATGATTGTTAAATATGAAAAGGAAAAATTGAATAATAAAATGGAAATTATGAGAATATTATTGAAAATAATTATGTGGGTGTTGATTGTAGGATTTGGGTGTAATTTTGTTATGCAAACAGTTAGCTACTCCTTTTATAAGGGAGCAACGAAAATGACAAATATTACAGCTACACCTCAGTATATTCAAATAACAGATAAATTAACGGGCTATGGGTATAATCTTGAAGCAAACAGTGACAAGGTGATTTTATTCTTTGGAGGTTCAAATTATATCGCATATAATTCTGTTGGAAAATATGCAGACAAGTTTTCCTATCCATTTTTGACGGTTGATTATTATGGAACGCAGGATAGCAAAGGGAAAATGAATTTGCAAACAATGAAGAAATCAGCTACGGAATTGTATGACTGGGCACAAAAGCAGTATCCGCAGGCAGAAATTATAATTATGGGACATAGTTATGGTGTTGGTATGGCTGCATATCTTGCAAGTGTGAAACAATGCAAAACATTGGTATTGGCATCCGGTTATAGAGATATTTCTGATTTATATAATAAAATGATACCAATATTTTGGGGACCTTTTAAAATTTTTATTTCAAACAATATTCAAACAGCAGAATATGCTAAAAAAATAACTGCTTCAGTGTATATAATCGGTTCAAAAGCAGATAAAACACTAAGTGCATCATTACAGGAAAAATTGTCGGAATGCTTTGAAAACTCCGAGTTAAAAATATTTGATGATATTACTCACGAAAATTATTTTATTTCAGAAGAGGTCGTCACATATATAAATAGCATAATTGAATGAATCCTGATTTGCATAAGTATGTACGAATAGGAGTTTATAAATGAAAATGCCATACACTTTTCACAAATGGGGTGTGTATACTAAAGAATGGTTCCAGAATAATATCCAATATGGCATACCCGACAAGCTATTTTTGTTAAAACATAGTTTTCCCCGCCCCTTAATCTGTTATGGAACTGATAAAAAGCGCACAAGGAAAACACTAAGAGAGGAATTTCGTTCCAAGGGGATACCGCCTAGATACTATTCTTTTATAAACGGTGTACCCGAGGACACCCTTGTGATGTGCAGATTTGGTTTTTTCCTTTGGCAATGTTATTACGTAGAAAGAGGAATAAAGTGGGACAAAAGAATATTTTTTACTCAAAGTCAGGCTTGCTTTTACTTGTATTACTCGGTGCTTCAATCACTGTATTTTGATCTTAAAGAAAAGGTCAAGCTTACGCCTATGCTTTCTTCTATGGAAGAAAAGGTACTTAAGAATTTCAAATATGAGGCAAAGTGGATCATGAAAACAGGTGTTTCACATAAAGATTGAAAAAATAAAGGGACTGCCGCAAATTGACAGTCCCTTTTAAATTATATAGTTGTATCAATATTTCAATGAAGCAAAATCAATACGCTTTACCCCAATAAACCATCTGCTTAGCAGGCTTACCGCAGCAAACGCACTTATCAGAAAGCTCCTTCTGCTCAAAAGGAATACATCTTGAACCAACACCCGTTACTTCCTTGACCTTATCCTCGCAAGCCTCGTCACCGCACCACATAGCACGGACAAAACCGTCGCCGTTTTCGTTCAGCTTCTGAATGATCTCGTCCATGTTAGTGCAGTCGTAGGTGCGCTTTTCCATATTTTCATAAGCGATATTGTAAATATTGTCGCCATAAGCCTTTAACAGCTGTTCAATAGTTTCCTCCAGCTTATCCAAAGGAACAAAGCTCTTTTCGCGGTTATCGCGGCGAACGATCACGCACTGATTATTTTCAATATCTTTAGGACCTATCTCAAGACGGAGAGGAACGCCCTTCATCTCATACTCAGAGAACTTCCAGCCGGGGCTGTTCTCGCTGTCGTCGATCTTTACGCGGTATTTGCCTTTAAGTCTTTCCGCAATTTCGCCTGCCTTGTCTAAAACGCCCTCTTTATGCTGATTAACAGGGATGATGATAACTTGGATAGGAGCAACCGCAGGAGGAAGAACCAAGCCGTTGTCATCGCCGTGGGACATGATTATCGCGCCGATAAGTCGGGTGGTAACGCCCCAGGAGGTTTCGTAAACATATTCAAGCTTGTTTTCCTTGCTGGTATATGTTATGTCAAAAGCCTTTGCAAATCCGTCGCCGAAATAGTGTGAGGTTCCTGCCTGAAGCGCCTTTCCGTCGTGCATAAGGGCTTCGATAGCGTAGGTGGCTTCTGCGCCCGCAAACTTGTCGCTTTCGGTCTTTCTTCCCTTTATAACAGGCATATTCAGTGATTTTTCACAAAATTCAGCATAAATATTCAGCATTCTTTCCGTTTCTTCAATAGCTTCTTCGGCAGTAGCGTGAACGGTGTGTCCCTCCTGCCAGAGAAATTCCCTTGAACGAAGGAAAGGACGGGTGGTCTTTTCCCACCTTACTACGGAACACCACTGATTGTAGAGCTTGGGCAGGTCTCTGTGAGAGTGGATAATATTTGCATAATGCTCGCAGAAAAGTGTTTCCGATGTAGGTCTTACGCAAAGACGCTCTTGGAGCTTTTCGTTTCCGCCGTGAGTTACCCATGCTACTTCGGGAGCAAATCCCTCAACATGGTCTTTTTCCTTGTTCAGCAATCCCTCGGGTATGAACATTGGCATATAAACGTTCTCATGCCCCGTATCTTTGAACATCTGATCAAGTATTTTCTGCATATTTTCCCAAATTGCATATCCGTAAGGTCTTATGATCATACAGCCCTTAACACTGGAATAGTCGATCAGATCCGCTTTTTTAACAATATCTGTGTACCATTGAGCGAAGTCCTCATCACGGGAGGTTATCGCTTCAACCATTTTTTTGTCTGCCATTTTGGTTTCCCCTTTGTAAAATTTACTTTTTCTTATAGTATTATAAAGCATTTAACAATTTTTTTCAAGATACTGAATATTTTTTTTAATATTTTTGTCAAATTTACCGATTAGTGTATTCCCTTTTTTAAAGATTTGTGTTATAATATTAAATATATGTTGTGACAATAAAATCTATATAAATAAAAGGAGTCGCTTATGGCATTTGAAAGCGTCAGAGGACGAAAGGTCTTTTCGCCTATGACCGGAATGACCTACATATTCGGAGATTATTTTGTAGTCATGAAGGGCGAGGGTGTAAACCCTGATATTTATGAGTGGAGTCAAGTCGTCTCCATTACCGAGACCATGTCTGCGCTGAATATCACTGCGGGAAAACAAAGCTACAGCATTGAAATGAACGCTTTTGAGGACGAGGATAAATTTTTGGCGGTAAGGACTATTATCGAAGGTCAGATAGCCGTCCATCCGGAGATCCGCTACAAGTTCAACAAACGCATACTTCCGCTGAAATACCTTTACAAAAATATAACCCCCGACAACGCGTATATAATGAAAGGCTTTTACGAGGAAAAGGTGATAAATTCCTGCAATATCGCGCTTGTAATTGCAAGATTCGGTCGGTATATGTTTTTGATGACTATATTGCTTATTATCGCTTTGTTTATAGGCTTTGTGACCGCAATGGGAGATTTCAGGGAAAACTGGCTCTACTGCCTTCCCCTGTCGATCTTTATAGGGATAATCATCTCTATCGTGGTGTATTTAGTGGTGGGCATTATTGCAAGACATAAGTTTAATTCCACCAAAAAATACGACCCCGCCACCTCTAAGGAGATCACAGTAGTTGTTGCTCCCGAGGGCTTTGCTGCCGTTGAGAGCAGTGTTTACACAGGACGGGATCTTATTCCCTGGAGTGAAGCCAACTTCTTTATAGAGACCCACGCGGGACTTGTTGTGTTAAGGGATAACAAATCGGTTTTCTGGCTTCCCAAAAGCTTTATTCCCAAAAATCAGCAATCTGATGTATTCGGTATGATTGCAGCAAGAGTAAGACAAAGGTAGGATCAAAAAATGAAATCTTCCGTTTCCTCTGAATCAATATTGATAAACAATAAGGAATATACCCTCATAGGCGTTTCCAACAGCCCTAACAGCTTCGGAATATGCGATACCACCTTACACAGAGATAAGGGTATAAGAGAAACATTCTTTATCGGAAATGAAGCGCTTCTGAATATTATCCAAAGAAGCATCAACGGCTCCTATTACAACGAGATCATATCCCAGATCTCGCCTATGGGTAGGGGCGAAGATTTTCCCAGAAGAGTTTCGGCTGTTGTTGAGGACTATTTTTATAATAACAAAAACCTTACGGCGTCTCTTCAGCCCTTGCTTGACTACATCAAGTCGGGCTTGTATGTGGTATATGAAGCTAACATGATCCCCACAGACGGCGAGGGAAATTATTTCTGGTCAAGCTATATGATACCGCATGAATTCGGCGGCTCCAGTACTTTTAATACAGTATGCAGAAAAGAAAGGTCTATAGTTCCCTCTTTCCTTGTGCCTACCGAGAATTTCGGCTCATTCAGCGACAAGCTGATGAAATCCGCCAATGAGAGAGTAAAGAAGGACGACTGCGCTTACGGACTGTGCTTCCATTTGACGGGAATGTTCTGCGCGCTGCTGTCCAGCCATTATGACGTTACAGCCGCCCTGATACATGATAAAAAGATCAAGTGCCTTGTGATCGAGCCTATAAAGTACATCTGTACCGAGGAGGAAATGAGAAGCTATCAGACTTCCCTTTCCGCCGAGGTCACTTCCGAAGAAAATTCTGAAGACGTACAGCAGGACAACAACTCCGATAACACTGAATCAGCAGAAGATGTTGAACCTTGTCTATACTCTTGCCGCGTAAAAATTCCTTTCAGCAAGATTCCCAATAATCTTTTGGAAAGATTTTTTGTGACAAGAAAGGGTCTGTACGGAAAATACACCGACACTGTGGTATATAACTGCGAAAAGCCCTCTCACGCAAAGAGCAAGCGCTCCATGCCTGTCAACGTTCTGGAAAAATGCGAAAGATTCCCCGATTTTGAGATGCTTCAGTCGGCTGCCTGGGTAGGGCACTTGTCAGATGAGGAGCTGGATGCCCTTTTGATGGGTGAAACAACACTGAACGGCAGATATATCATCAACAAAAATTACTATTCCAGCATTACTATCGCCTTGAACTATCTGCAATACAAGGATTTCAACAGATTTATCGGCTTTGTTTCCTCATTGCTGAAAAATGAAGAGCTTATAGCTATTCACCAATATGCGGCTTCCCGCCTGCAGACTATTATGGATCCAAGGATCGAAGCTTTATTTAAAGAAATTCTTAACAGCGACAGTCAGTCTTATAATATGTTAAAGTCCTCTGCCGAAAAGTATATCAAAAGATATGCGCTTTATTGTGAATCTGTTGCCGCATCAAAAGCCAAGGAGAAAAACAAAAAGGATTCCCTTAAAAGGGATATTTCAAACGAATTGAATTCTTTGGAAGTGTAAAATAGATTTACAAACCGATCGGATTCTTTTGAAGTGTAAAAAACAGATATTTAAACCGATCGAATTCTTTGGAAGTGTAAAAAAGGGATTTACCAACCAATCGGATTCTTTGGAAGTGTAAAAAAGAGATTTACCAACCGGATCGGATTCTTTGAAAATGAGAAAAGACATTTTACAATTATAAAAATAAAGCAGACGATTTTCATTCGCCTGCTTTATTAAAATCACTGTTTATTGTTCAGAGTTATTCGGAAATTAAAGTCCGCAAAGCTCCTTAGTATCTCTTGCAATCAGAAGCTCTTCATTGGTGGGAACTACCCATACCTGAACCTTGCTGTCTGCTGTGGAAAGCTTTACCAGCTTGCCTCTCTCCTTGGAGTTCAGCTCCTCGTCGATCTTTATTCCGAGATATTCCATATCCTTGCACACGTTCAGGCGAACAGAGGGAGAGTTTTCGCCGAGACCGCCTGTGAAGATAACGGCGTCCAGTCCGTTCATTACAGCGGTGTAGCTGCCGATATACTTCTTGATGCCGTAAGCCAGCATCTCCTGTGCAAGAGCGGCGCGCTTGTTGCCTTCCTTTGCGGCGCTTTCAATGTCTCTGTTGTCGCTGGAAATACCTGTGATTCCCAAAAATCCCGACTTCTTGTTAAGATACTCGCTCATTCCGTGAGCGTCAAGACCAAGCTTCTGCTGAACAAATGTCACAGCGGAAGGGTCAACACAACCGCTTCTTGTTCCCATGATAACGCCGTCCAAGGGAGTAAAGCCCATAGATGTATCTACGGATTTTCCGCCGTTGATAGCGGTAATAGAAGAACCGTTGCCAAGGTGGCAAGAAACAATCTTAAGATCCTTGATGTCCTTACCCATAGCATCAGCCAAAGCGGCGGATACAAAGCGGTGAGATGTGCCGTGGAAGCCGTATTTTCTTACATGATACTTTTCGTAACACTCATAGGGCATACCGAACATAAACGCTTTTTCGGACATTGTCTGGTGGAATGCGGTGTCAAATACTACTGCCTGTGGAACATTTGCGGGAATTACCTTTTTGCAGGCTCTCAATGCAAGAGCGTGAGGGTGGTTATGTACGGGAGCAAGCTCGGCAAGATCATCGATCTTATCTATAACCTCATCGGTAACAAGAGTGGTTTTGTTGAAGACCTCGGCTCCCTGCACGATTCTGTGACCTACGGCGGAGATCTCTTCCATGCTTCCGATAACTGCAGCTTCTCCCTCTGTCAAAGCCTTTACAACTCTTTCAAAGGCTTCTGTATGGGTGGGGAAATCGCAGTCCTCGCTTACCGTCTTTCCGTCAAAGGTCTTGTGTGTGATGTGACCGTCAATTCCGATCCTCTCACAGTTGCCCTTGGCGATGACACTTTCATCGTCCATATTGATAAGCTGATACTTCAAAGATGAGCTTCCTGCATTGATTACTAAAATTTTCATTTTTGTATGATCCTTTCTTTAGAGAAATCTTTCATATTTATTTTATAATATTTTTACAAAAAAATCAAGTCAATTATAAAAAAACGGAGGAAAAAATGAACATTTGCGGAATAATATGTGAATACAACCCATTTCACAACGGTCACAAGCACCATATTGAGCAAACAAAAAAAGAATTTGGTGCAACTCACATAGTCGCAGTCATGAGCGGAAATTTTACCCAGCGAGGAGATGTGGCTATTGTTGATAAGTACAAGCGGGCAGAAACGGCGTTGAAAAACGGCGTTGACCTTGTGATCGAGCTTCCCGTAGCCTATGCTTTGGGCAGCGCTGAACAGTTTGCGCAAGGTGCGGTGCATTTGCTTAACGCTCTGGGCTGCGTTGACACTCTCAGCTTTGGCAGCGAATGTGGAGATATAAGCAAGCTGAAGGAGGCAGCAGGAGCAGTTGTTTATACCCAGGAAAGCGAGGAGTTCCACAATCTGATGAAAAACGGTATGGCCTATCCCTCCGCATTGCAAAAGGCTATGGGAAAGTTCTACACCGATGATGTGCTGGAAACTTTGGCAACACCAAACAACACCCTTGCCATAGAATACATCAAGGCTCTTGACGAAATAGGTTCTTTTATCAAGCCTGTCACCGTCAAAAGATATATCGCCCCTCACGACAGCGAGATAAACAAGTCCTCGAATATTTTAAGCGCCTCGCAGATACGGAAGATAATTTCCGAAAAAGGCGATATTTCGCAGTATGCCCCTGAATGCGATTTTTCAAATATTGCTTCCCTTTCAAATATTGAGATCGCCATTTTGTCCAAGCTAAGAATAATGAGCCAATCGGAGCTTGAAAAAACGCCCAATGTGCTTATGGGTCTGGAAAACCGCATTTACAGAGCTGTTTCCATAGCTACAAGCTTAAACGAGCTTTATTTCCTTGTAAAGACAAAACGTTATACCTTAGCGAGAATAAGAAGAATTATTTTGTCCGCCTTTTTGGGAATTACAAAAAATGACTTGAAAAATAAGCCTTCCTATGTTAGAATTTTAGGTATGAACGGCAAGGGCAAGGAAATTCTCGGGGCGGCAAAGTGCGATCTTCCCATTAACACTTCCCTTTCTCAGCTTGAAAAAATAGACGATAACACCAAAAATCAAGCGGGATTGGAACAGCACTGCGACAATCAATACACCTTAGCCCTTGAAAAAAGGCTGGGCTGCGGACTTGATTATACCGCTAAGCCCATAATTTTGGATTAACAAATTTTTTAAGACGAAAGGAAAAAACATCATGAGCGTAAAATTTTCGGAAATCAGCTATAAAAACTTCGGAAAGTGCATAAAAATGGAGAATGAAGCGGCAACTGTCATTGTTACCGTTGATGTGGGTCCCCGTGTTATTTACTACGGACTTAACGGAAAAAGCAATATTTTCCGCGAGGACATTGACCGCGACAGCTTCAACGACAAAAAGCAGCTCCATGATTTCTTTGAAACCGAGGAGAACTGGTACATTTACGGCGGACACAGACTTTGGAGCAGCCCCGAAAGCTATCCCGAGAGCTACACTCCCGATAACCACCCTGTTCCCTATGAGATAAAGGGAAATTCCATAAAATTGTGTCCCGAGGACAGGGTTAAGGTGGGAGAACGCCACACAATGACCGTCACCATGGATGAAAATACTTCAAAGGTCACTGTAAATCACACTATACAGAACATAGCTGACTTTGAAATAAAGCTTGCTCCATGGTGCCTTACAGTTGCGGAAAAAGGCGGTGTGGAGATAGTTCCCCAATGCACCAAGGACACAGGACTGTTATCCAACAGAAGAGCCGTATTCTGGGCTTATTCCGATGTGCGCGACCCAAGGTTTTTTATCTGCGACAAGTACATCACCCTTGCACAGACTGACAGAGAACAGGCGTTCAAGATCGGCGTAAACAACGAGGACGGCTGGGGCGCATATCTTAACGGCGGACAGCTGTTTATAAAGCGCTTTGACTTTGACAAGGACGGCGAATATCCCGACTATTCCGTCAACTATGAAACCTATACAAATCAGTTCATTATGGAAATAGAATCTCTCGGAACATTGGAGACCCTGCGTCCAGGCGAGTTTACGGAATACAACGAATATTGGGAGGTAAAGGAATGCTCTGATACCTTTAACAGGACTGATCCCAACAGCATCGACGCTTTTGTTAAAAAGCATATATTATAATTTGAAAGAAGAAAATTATGGATAAATTTCAGCAGTTCAGAGAAAAGCACAACGAATTCGTTTATGAAAGTTATGAGGTCAATAATGACAGCTTTGTCTTTCATTTCAGGATAGATGATCATTCCTTTGCGCCCAAATGGAGCTTTTCTCCCGATCTGATCAAAAACGCTCCCGATAAAGAGCTTTTGGACTACGCAGTTTTTTCCTTGGGAATGTCGGAGCTGGTAAGCTATTGGAAGTGCGCTTGTCCTCCCGTGGTAAAGATCAACTGCGGCGCCCTTGACCATGAACAGGTAAAATGGTGGAAAAAGCTTTATTTCAACGGCTTGGGTGAATTTTTCTACCGCAATGATATCCAGACCGATATTGACAGCTTTATGACAATAATTCCCTGCTCTGAGTCTGTACCCAAGTTTTCAGGAAACAACACGGGTGAGGGATTTCTGATTCCTGTAGGCGGAGGAAAGGACAGCGTTGTCACTCTTGAACTGTTGAAAGAATACAAAGCCCAAAATGCCTGCTATATTTTAAATCCGAGAGGGGCGACTTTAAACTGCGCTCACACTGCCGATTACAGCGACGACCGGATAATCGGAGTAAGGCGCACCATTGACAAACAGCTTTTAGAGCTGAACACTATGGGCTATCTCAACGGGCACACCCCTATCTCCTCGGTAATAGCCTTTTCCGCTTGGATCTTTGCTTACTGCAACGGAAAAAAGTATATAGCCTTATCCAATGAGAGCAGCGCCAATGAATCCAATATAAACGGCACCTCCATAAATCACCAATACAGCAAAAGCACCGAATTTGAATCGGATTTCAGATACTATACTAAGACGTATTTTTCCGCTGTTCCCGAGTATTTCAGTATGCTGAGACCTTGGAGCGAGTGGCAGATCGCCAAAAAATTTGTCACTTACCCCAAGTACTTCCCTGTTTTCCAAAGCTGTAATGTAGGCTCAAAAACCGACACCTGGTGCGCCGACTGCGCTAAGTGCCTATATGTCTATATAATGCTGGCAGCGTTTTTGCCTGATGAGGAGCTTATAAAAATATTCGGCAAGAATATGCTGGAAAAGGAAGAATATCGGGATTTGTTCAACGGCTTGGTGTATCAGGACTATAACAAGCCCTTTGAGTGCGTTGGTACCAAAAAGGAGATAAATCTCGCTTTGTTCCGAGCGGCTCTGAAAAGGGAAAATCACGATCTGCCACTGTTGTTAAGAGACTATATGAACAGCGAGGAAGCAGACAAGTCTCCCGAAAACTTAGACGACTTTTTTGACGAAAACAACTTTGTTCCACAAAAACTGCTTACTTTACTAAAATAAGAGGAAGAAATGAGAGAAAAACTAAAAGCTTTTTTTAAAGGAAAAAAGGTTCTTATCCTTGGCTTTGGACGCGAGGGAAAGTCGACCCTTGATTTGATAAAGGACTTTGACTGCGAGATAGGAATATCGGATCAGAACCCCAATTTTACTGATGATGTAAAGAAATATAACCTTTACAGCGGCGACAGCTACCTTGACCCCATAAAGGAATACGACATTGTGATGAAAACCCCTGGAATTGCCCTTTTGGATAAGATCGACGAGAAGGACAGGGAGAAGATCATAGGGCAAACCGACTTGTTTTTAAGATTCTGTCCCAACTACACTATTGGAGTAACAGGCACAAAGGGTAAGTCCACCACATCAAGCCTTATCACACATATTTTGAACCATTGCGGCAAAAATGCGGTGCTTATAGGAAATATCGGCATTCCGCCTTTGTCGGTAGTCGACACCTTGGAGAAAGACACTGTTGCGGTAATGGAAATGTCCTGTCATCAGCTTGAATATGTTAAAGCATCACCAAGAACCGCCGTTTTGCTCAACGTTTATGAGGAGCATCTGGATCACTATGTTGATTTCAATGCTTACAAGTCTGCCAAGGAGAACATTTACCGTTATCAGGGAAAAGATGACCTGCTGATCTATAACAAAGCACTGCAAACCGAATCGGTCAATTCCCTTCCCTCAAAAAAAATAACCGCCTCTATGGAAGAAGAAGCGAATATTTATGTTTCGGACAAGGATATTTTTGTTGAGGGAAAGCCTGTTTCTATTGAAAAGCTTGCTCCGAAATTAGAGGGAAAGCACAATCTCTATAATATTGGAATAGCTTTGTGCGCCGCACTGCACCAAGGCTGTGATCTTGACAAGGCTGTGGAAGCGGTTAGCAGCTTTAACGGGCTTGAACACCGTATGGAATATGTAAAGACCGTTAACGGCGTAAGGTACATCAACGACAGCATAAGCACGATTCCCCTTGCCACGATCAACGCTGTAAACACCTTTAACGCCGATACAGTCATAATAGGCGGTATGGATAGAGGGATAAACTATGATATTTTAGTTGATTTTCTGAATAGCGGAAAGGTTGAAAATATAATCTGTCTGCCCGACAGCGGTTACAGAATAGCCGATATGCTTAATACTAAGTCAAATGTTTACAGAGTTAAGGATATGGAGGAGGCGGTGGCAAAGGCTTTTGACGTGGCAAAGCGTTGCTGTGTGCTTTCGCCTGCTGCTGCAAGCTATGGTTTTTATAAGAATTTTGAGGAGAGGGGTAAGCATTTTAAGGAATTGGTGAATAGGCTTTAATCATAAAGCTATAAAAAATTGTAACTCAAATATAAACAGCACCGAACGGAAATGTTTAATCTGCTTGGTGCTGTTTTTATAATTGGCTCTTCTCTGAAATCATCAAAATAATATGTCCTTAACACTTTCACATTTTCGCCCACTGGTTGATTTTTTCTCAAAACTCAAATATGCGGTTATTGAAAAATAAGCTTATAATCTTTATAATAAATACAGATAAGAACCAAAGCAGCTGCATTATAGAACAAAAAAGATCTAATATTTATGAAACTCCAAGCGTATAAGAAAGGATTTTTGAATAATGGAAATCAAAAAAGCAATAGGCACAAACATTGCACGTTACCAAAAGGAACAGAACCTGACTCAGCAGGAGCTTGCAAATAGCTTAAACATATCCTATCAGGCAGTCAGCAAGTGGGAAACCGGTGAGTAACAGAGTTAAGGATACCAAGCTTAACCCGCATTATAATTACATTGCTTAATACCAATAACTGACCGCAACAATAAGCTTGCGGTCATTATTATATTAATATAAAATAAAATCTAAATGCCAAAGTGCTAATAACAAATTTTTATTTCTATAAAATCCCAAGTGATTTATAAGCAACAAGACTATGTAATTATAATTGTAAAAAATTGACATAATTATGTATTTGTGGTATACTTTACTATGGATTATTAGATAAACTGCTAGATTTGAAAGGAAGATAAAAATGTCGGGAAATAGTAATTTACATATGTCTCGTTCTGATAAAGCAGATGAATTCTACACTCAACTTTCTTTAATAGAAAGTGAGTTAAAACATTATAAATTACATTTTAAGGGCAAGACGGTATTTTGTAATTGTGATGACCCATACGAAAGCAATTTTTTCAAGTATTTTGCAATGAATTTTAACTCTCTGGGTTTAAAGAAACTTATTGCAACCTGCTATGCTTCGTCACCAATTGTATATTCACAGCTTGATTTTTTTGGTGATGAAAATGTTGTTGCGGTTGCAGAAGACCAACGCAAACCATACAAAATTGAAATCACAGAAGTAACTGACGAGAATGGTGATGGACGTGTTGATCTTGCTGATGTTGAGTATCTTTTAAAGAACAGAAATAATATTCTAACCCTTCTTGAAGGCGATGGTGATTTTCGTAGTCCAGAATGTGTTGAGTTGTTGAAAACAGCAGATATCGTTGTCACAAATCCACCGTTTTCCCTATTTAGAGAATATGTCGCTCAACTTATGGAATATAAAAAGAGTTTTATAATAGTTGGGAATCAAAACGCTGTTACATATCGTGAAATATTGCCATTGATACGTGATAACAAGGTCTGGCTTGGATATAATAATGGTCATTTTTGGTTTAAAGTTCCCGAAACATATGAAGTAAAGAAAACAGATTTTAAGATTGATGAAAACGGACAAAAGTGGCGAAGAATGGGAAATATTTGTTGGTTTACAAATCTTGATATAGAAAAAAGACATGAAAATATGACATTATTTAGAAACTATGATTCAAAATCTTATCCTAAGTACGATAACTATGATGCGATAGAGGTGAGTCGCACTGCAGATATACCTTGTGATTATTATGGGATAATGGGTGTTCCAATTACATTCATGCAATACTACAATCCCAATCAGTTTGTCATATTAGGTGACAGCCGTTTTCATGACGGTCAAGATTTCTCGGACGACATAAACATTATAAAAGGTAAAACCTTGTATCGAAGGCTTTTAATAAAAAGAAAGTAGGATTATTTAATGGATATAAAATTACATGAGATTCAAGTTCGTGATATAGTTAACGGATATGTTGACAGTGCGGAAAATGGTGTTGTTGGATATGGTGGCAAGCTCAATATCCGACCTGCCTTTCAGCGTGAATTTATATATAGTGGCAAGCAACGGGATGAGGTAATTCGTACAATTATGAAGTATTTTCCGTTGAACGTTATGTACTGGGTAAAAAGCGGTGAGGATAGCTATGAAGTTCTTGATGGTCAACAAAGAACAATCAGTATTTGTCAATATGTAAATGGCGATTTTTCTATTGATCATCTTGCTTTTGACAATTTAACAAATACTGAACAAAAGCAAATCCTTGATTATCCACTTATGATATATATTTGTGAGGGGAACGACAAGGAGAAATTGGATTGGTTTAAAATCATTAATATAGCAGGCGAGAAACTTTCCAATCAAGAGTTGCGCAATGCCGTATACACTGGTGAATGGCTTACTGAAGCAAAGAAATACTTTAGCAAAACACAATGTCCGGCATATCAAATTGCAGGAGAATATATGAATGGTTCACCGATTCGGCAAGATTATCTCGAAACTGCAATAAAATGGATTGCGATACGAGAGAATATCGAGATTGAAGATTATATGTCAAAGCACCAGCATGAGACAAATTGTAGTGAGTTGTGGCTATACTTTCAATCCGTTATAAATTGGGTAAAAGTAACTTTTCCAACTTACCGCAAAAATTTGATGAAAGGTCTTGAATGGGGTATTTTCTACAACAAATTCGGCACAGAGAAATATGATCCAAAAGTGCTTGAAATGCGAGTAGTTGAGTTGCTTGACGATGAAGATGTCACCAATCAAAAGGGTATCTACGAGTATCTTTTAGATGGGAACGAACGACATTTAAATATTCGTTTGTTTACGCCCAAAATGGCTCGAACCGCCTACGAACGTCAAAAGGGTATGTGTCCCAAATGCGGAAAGCATTTTCAAATCGAACAAATGCAAGCTGATCACATTACCCCTTGGAGCAAAGGAGGGAAAACAATTTCAGATAATTGCCAAATGCTTTGCGAAGATTGCAACCGGGTTAAAAGTAATATTTAAGTCTTATGAAAGGACAGTGGTTTTATGACAACATATTCTCCATTAAGATATCCTGGAGGAAAAGCCAAATTGTCTAGTTTTGTTAGATATGTTATTGAGAATAAAGTTAATAGAGAAATAGATACATATATTGAACCTTTTGCCGGTGGAGCAGGTGTGGCATTAGATTTATTGTTCAATAATGTTGTTGAGAATATTATTATTAATGACTATGACAAAGCTGTATACTCATTTTGGAAAGCAGCGATTTATGAAGCAAATAGATTTGTTGAGAGAATACAAGAAATTAACGTTACTGTTGAAGAATGGAAGAATCAAAAAAATATCTACACTAACTATAGACATAAATACTCATTTGACTTAGGCTTTGCGACATTTTTTCTCAATAGGACAAATCGTTCAGGAATTCTTACTGCTGGACCAATAGGTGGCATTCATAAAAATGGAAATTATCCTATCAATGCAAGATTTAATAAAGATGATTTAATAAAAAAAATTACTTCTATTTCACAGAGACGGAATAACATCAAAGTATATAACAAAGATATACGAAATTTTATTCGTTTAGTAATTATCCCAAATCAAGAACATTCTTTTGTTTATTTTGATCCTCCTTATTTTCAGAAAGGAAAGGAATTATATAAGAATTATTTTTTACCAAAAGATCATACAGAAATATATAGTCAAATAAGTCAAACTGTAACTTGTCCATGGCTAATTACATACGATAATGTTACAAGTATTTCTGATATGTATCGCCAATATTATCGTAAAAATTTTGACTTAATCTATAGTTTGGCCAACAAAGGGCAATCTTCGGAAATCATGATTTTTAGCAGTAAGACCTTGTGCCCAACACAAATTGAATTGGCAAATTCATCAGTAAAAATAAACTTATACTAATTCGTGGAGGTTTTGTATGATTATCAAGCATGCTTACATAGAAAAGTTTCGAGCTTTAAACAATATAGACTTTGATCTTGGCTCAAAAATTACAGCTATTGTAGGATATAACGGAACGATGAAAACAACTATTTTGGGTATTCTTAGTCAAACTTTTACAATTGGTAAAGATAATGTAATGTTTGGAGAAAAAACAATAGATGGATATAATTTTTGCTCGCAATTTAAAGAAAAGTTTAAACTTACTGATAAAGATTTACCTGGAGAACATAAATGGAGCTTAGAATTATATGATGGAATTTACAAAAACAATACCTTTGAAGCTCATAGTATACTTAGAGATAAAACCTCTAAAGAAATTAGATTTTGGTCTACAGAAGGAAAAGGTAAAGGTGTGGGTTATCCTCAAGTTCCAGTTTACTATATTAGCTTAAAAAGAGTTACGCCATTAGGAGAAGAGATTAATATAAATTCTGTTGCTGAATTAAGTGATGAGGAAAAGGAATTCCTTGATAAAGAATACAGGAATATTTTTTCTTCAACCAATATATGTAACTTATCAGTGGAAACAATTGTTTCTGCTAAGAAGCATACAGCTGCAATTTATCCAGCTGAATATGATGCATTAACAATTTCAGCGGGACAAGATAATATAGGAAAAATTTTATTAGCCATACTATCATTCAAACGTTTAAAAGAAACTTTTCCTAATGATTACAAGGGAGGAATATTACTTATAGATGAAATTGAATCAACATTACATCCTGCTTCCCAAATGATGTTGATTAAGCGCATTTATAAATATGCAAAAGATTATAAAATTCAATTTATTTTTACAACTCATTCTCCAACTGTAATAAAATCAACTTTTGATAAATATAATAAAGGTGAGGCTCAAATGCTATATTTAAAGAAAGTTGGCGATAAAGTGCAAGGATACAATAATCCTGATGTAGATAGTGTGATTTCAGAACTGTCAGGTGAGGTGGTAAAGAAAAATAAAAAGGTTAAAAAAATAGATATTTTTTGCGAAGATGTTGTAGCTAGAAGTATCCTTAGGCAATTTTTGACTAATTACAATAAATATTATAGAATTATGTCATGTTCAATAGGTGCGGAAGAATATGGGGAATTGCTAAGAGTTCAATTAAAGCAAATAGTTGAATCTGTTATTGTTTTAGACGGAGACAAGAATAATACAAAAACTAATAACAAACTTAAATCCATTAAAGCTCAAAATGTGATCTTTTTGCCATCTACTTTTTGCCCAGAAAAAATGTTTTATAAATTTCTTTTTAATTTACCAGATGATGATATTTTTTGGGATAATTCTATAGGTGGATTTGATAAAAACAAATGCTTTTTAAAATATCCGACACTCGATGATAAATCGGATTCTGATATGTACAAGAAATGGTTTGACTCTGTCAAAAGCAATTTTGGAAAAGGATACAAAAAATTAATAAAATATTGGATGGTTACTAACAAAGAAGAATACGAAAGTTTTATGAATAATTTCAGAAACGCATATAATATTATTGCTAAACAAATAAATGCCGAAATAATAGTTTAATTTGCATATTTTGTTAAAAGCTAATGAGATACTCAAAATACAATTAACAGAGTTAAATTGCCAAACGGCTCAGAATTTCGCATATAACAATTTCAAAAAAAGATATGAAAAGCACAAAGATAAAAATTAAAACGACATTATTGCGAATTTGCACAAAATTATAATAAATTTTTATGCAACTATACAAAAATAAAATTCTTCTTCCACCAATGGAATAATTTGCTTCCCTTGTGTCGGAAGTATATAGAAGACATGATCCCCGCCTAACAGGTTGGGGATTTTTTCTTCTGCAAATGACTTGACAAGGAGGATAATTTATTGGGCGAACTAAAACTGAAAAAGTGACGGCTGAAACCCGAGGGTAAAAATAGCTGTCACTGCCGTCACTACGATTGCCGCAAATGCTTTACTCGTGCGAATCATAGACAGCGACGGCAGTTTAAAAAGTGACGGCACTGCTGCAAAATAGTGACAGCTAGATTTGAATTAGTTACAGAAAATATCTTAGCAAAAATAATTGAATGTCTCCAAGTGTTCTTTGCTAAAAAACACAAAGAACACTTTGATATTTTCAAAAGGAAAAAATCATAGTATTATTTTAACACTATCACAAAACACCAATGACGATATGACGATTAAAATTTTGGTGTGACGATAAAATCAAAATTCCCAACAAATCCTTTCACAGCTTTGATTTACGCCGTGACGATATATCAGAAAAACATCTTCCCAAAAAATATCGTCATATCGTCACAGAAGAAATCAATTTTGAGAATTGATAAAATCGGTTTTATTTTCAAAAGGAAAAATTATTTTGCAGTTGGGTGACGGTAGTGACAGTAAAAATGCTCCCCCTTAATTTTACCGACTTACCGGCACCCAACTTTGAAAAATGTTTTCTCAATAGGATTTGATGGGTGACAATAACTTTAAGGGTGACGGTAAAAATTGAAATCGGGTGACAGTAACTTTTCAAAAAAGATGTCCGAAATTGAACTTTGGATAAAACGCAAAGTTCAATTCCATATTTCTAAAAGCAAAAGTTTGTAGTATTATTTTATCACTGTTCTTGGTAAAACCGAAATGAAAAACAACACCCCTAAACAGCAAAAATTGAGGGTTTTGTGAGCTCTTTGACAACGGGCAGGATACCAAGCCGCCCTGCATAGTTCCCGCCAAAATTTGCGCCTTTTGGTGGGAATATGAAATTGTGCATTATGCCAAACCGGGGGCAAAAGCAAGATGTATTATTCTGATGCAAGTTAAAGCGACGGTGTCGCAGATACAGCGGACGGCAAAGCCGACCGCATTGTAAAGGGATTTATTGAGTCAATCATAGGTGGCTGTAAAATCAAAAAGTATGAAATTCAGGTGTCACAACAAGCGACAAAATATCAAAAATGCCGAATTTAACGGCTTTTAAGCAACACAAAAAAGTAACACCGCAGGAAAGTGAGGTAAAAATGGTAAAAAAGACAAGTATCAGCTTAGATGAGGAAACATTTCAGCTTTGTGAGAAGTACGCAGCGGAAAACTCAAGATCACGCTCCGAATTTATAGCAGCGGCTATCCAAAAATACATTTCCGATTTGGAGCTTGGCAAGCATAAAAATATTATTGCAAAAGAGCTTGCTGATGAGATCGTCAAGGGCAGCGAAGCGGGAGTTACAAAAATCTCAAAAGGGTTATTCCGCTACGCCGTTGAGGTTGAAATGATCATCATGATACTGTCGGAGCTGGCGGATATTCCTCCAGAAGTCATGGAGGAATATCGAAAAGAAGCAATCAGAAATGTCCGCAGAACTCGTGGGAAAATAAATCTTGATGATCTTATTGCGAGAAATAATCGGGAGTTGGCGGAACAAAAAATATCGGTCAACGGCACCGATGAGGATACCTATGTCAACGAGTACACGATAGATGATTATGATTTTATGGAGGAAGATATATGACTAAGTTTAACAGAATGAAAATATTTTTCAAATCATGTTTGCTGTTTTTCAACAGACGAGGAGAGGTTGAAAATGGAAAGTCAAACGCTGTGAAAGACGGATTTTCGGTGATAGATAATGTACTCTATTACATCAATGGCAAGACAAAAATAAAGATCAAGGAACACTTCGCCGAAACAAAAGTGACAGCCCTTGACCTTGTAGAGAGTGCCATTAAGTACGAAAAACGCGCCGAAATGGCAGGATAATTTTTGAAAAAAAGATAGACATTACGCCCGTATTATGGTATAATGCAGTTGTAAACAATGTGTTGTAATGCGGGTTGTTTCATAACAGGAGGTAAAAATAAATGAAACAACAATATAATACAGCACTTTATTTAAGACTCAGCCGTGATGATGAATTGAAAGGCGAAAGCGGCAGTATAGGAACACAGCGTGATATTTTGACACAGTATTGTAAAGAGCAAAACCTCAGAATCGTTGACGAATATGTTGATGACGGTTGGTCGGGAACAAACTTCGACAGACCAAGTTTCCAGCGTATGATTGACGATATAGAGGACGGAAAAATCAACTGTGTAATCACAAAAGATCTGTCAAGGCTCGGAAGAAACTACATTCTCACAGGACAGTACACCGACATTTACTTCCCGTCAAAGGGTGTCAGATACATAGCAGTCAGTGACGGTGTAGACAGCGAGAAAGGTGAAAGTGAGATCGCTCCATTCCTAAATATTCTGAATGAAATGCATGCCCGTCAGACCAGCAAAAAGGTCAAGGCAGCTATGAAAACTCGATTTTTAGGCGGAGCGCATTATGGAGCGTATGCTCCTATAGGCTACAAAAAGCACCCCGAAATCAAGGGAAAAATCATTCCCGATGAGGATACAAGGTGGATAGTTGAAAAGATATTTGATCTTGCAGCACATGGAGTTGGAGCGGGCAGAATACGACGTATACTTGATGATGAGCACATACCCACTCCGGCATGGCTGAACTACCAAAAATACGGAACGTTTGCGCACATCTTTGAGGGTCAACCCGAGAGCAAGCAGCACCAGTGGACGACAGCAAACATAAAAACGATTTTATCCAGCGAGGTGTACATCGGCAACAGCGTTCACAACAAGCAGACCACCATATCCTTCAAAAACAAAAAGAAAATTCGCAAATCTAAAGACGAGTGGTTCATTGTAGAAAATACTCACGAACCCATAATCTCAATAGAGCTTTGGGAGCAAGCGCAAGCGCACATTAACAGCCGAAAACGACCTGCAAAGAGTGGAGAAACACAAATTTTCGCAGGACTTCTGAAATGTGCGGACTGCGGTTGGGGGCTTCGGTATATGCACAACAATGCAACAGCTACCCGAAAGGAAAAGAAATGTTTTTTCTGCACGACCTACAGTGAGTATGGAAAGGACAAGTGCTCACAGCACTACATTCGGTATGATGTGATATATGCTGTTGTGCTTGGCAGACTGCAATATTGGATCTCTCAGGCTCACGAAAAAGACGATAAAGAACTGCTTCAGCGTCTGCTGAAAAGTGGCGATAAGCAAAGAGAGAAAGAGACTGCGAGTACCAAAAAAGAGCTGACGAAAACCGAGAAACGTCTGCAGGAGCTTGATAACTTGTTCGCCAAAATGTATGAAGACAGGGCGAAAGAAGCGATCACCGACCGCAACTTTGCGATGCTCTCAGCGAAGTATCAAGAGGAGCAAACACAGCTTGAAAACAAGAAGTGTGAACTCCAAGCCAAGCTTGACAAATCAGCACAAAATACCGATGGAGCGGAAAAGTGGCTGTCATTGGTTCGCAAATACACCGAGCTAACAGAGCTTAACGCACCGCTGCTTAATGAACTGATTGATAAAATTGTGGTTCACGAGGCGGTTAAGGACGAAAACGGCAACAGAACGCAGGAAATAGAGATATTTTACCGCTTTGTCGGGAAGATCGATTAAAGAACTTTTGTGGTATCCTTAAGTGTGGGAAAACGGACAAACCTCTCCCGATCTGTATCTTCTTCCCGAGATTGCCTCTATCCTTCATATAAGCATAGACCGACTGATGGGCTGTTCCCATAACTTTGACATTGAAAGCGATTATGAAAGGCGTTATAATTCCGAGGAATATTATTGGGGAGTAAAGCCCTCATATATGTGCCTTAAAATTCTTGAGCTGATGCCGCCCACAAAACCGATAAACATATTGGACATAGGCTGCGGCGAAGGAAAGGACGCTGTTTTTCTTGCCCGCTGCGGCTACAGCGTCAGTGCCTTTGACATAACCGACAGCGGCATAGAAAAAACCAAAAGACTTGCCGATAAGGCGGGAGTTTATGTTGACGCATTTAAGGCAAATGTTTTGGATTTCCGATTGGATAAGGATTTTGATATACTCTTTTCAAGCGGCGTTTTTCATTTCATCAAACCCGAGCTGCGGCAGGAAATAATTGAAAACTACAAGCTCCACACCAAGGAAAACGGCATAAACACATTTAATGTGTTTGTAGAAAAGCCTTTTGTTCCCGTGCCTCCCGATAAGGATACATCACGTTACAACTGGAAAAGCGGAGAGCTTCTTATGCTGTATCACGACTGGTATATAGAGGAGAGCTTTGAAACGGTATTTGACTGCAATTCGGGCGGTAAGCCTCATAAGCATGCAATGAATACCATATATGCAAGAAAAATCCCGACATCTGTTGACAAATAATAAAAACTATGCTAAAATAAATCATCTAAGAATTCGTTTATACATTATTTGAGGTACACCCATGATCAACAGAATTTGTCGTATTCGCTAAATTGCATAGCATACCTATTTTTACAGCGGTATAGCTATGCCTTTTTGCGTAATCAACAAATTTTGCAAAATGAGGTGTATTTTTATGTCCAAAAAACAAGGCAATAACTCGCCCTATTGGGTATCACAAAATTTTTTAACAAGCAGAAAAATAATTAACAAGCTTATTTCCATAACCACAATAGCAAGCTGTGACACAGTGCTTGAAATAGGTGCAGGAAAAGGTCACATCACAAAAGCTCTTTCTGAAAAATGCAAAAAAGTTATTTCTTATGAAATTGATGAAAAGCTGTACACTCATCTTAAACCTCAGCTTAACGGCAATGTAAAGCTGTATTATGGAGATTTTCTCAAATCAAAGCTGCCATCCTCTCCATATAAGGTTTTTGCAAATATTCCCTTTTCAAAAACCACAGAGATAATTCGCAAGCTGACATCCGCTCATGATCTACCTGAAAGCATCTGGCTTATTATGGAAAAAGGTGCGGCAAAACGTTTTTGCGGATTACCCAAAGATAATATCAATTCCCTGCTTTTAAAGCCATTTTTCGATTCCAAAATAATATGGTATTTCAACAGAAACGATTTTCACCCCGCACCTAATACCGATGTTGTTATGTTGGAAATGAAACTTAAAGAAACCTTTGATATTCCACCCTCTCAAAAAGATGATTTTAAAGTATTTTTAGAACAAAGCCAAAAAAGCTTATTTAGCTCTCGACCCTTATTGACAAAAAAACAAATTTCAACTGCTTTAAGATTGGAAAAACTGCCGCAGATACCGCAAACAGGCGATGTTTCTTATATACAGTGGCTTTGCCTTTTCCGATGCTGGCTGAATTTTGGTAAAAACAAAAGAGGATAAGCCATGAACTTACAAAAAATATCTGAGATAGCTGCCAGAGAGATGAAAACAAAATCAAGCCACCCCTTTAAAGAACCAGGAAATAAATACTATCACGGACAGCGCACGGCTGAAATTATTAAACAGCTTTGCCCAATAGTCGGATATACGGGTAATATGGAAATTCTTATCGTTTCTGCATGGTTTCACGATATTTGCAACGGCGAAGAACATCACGAAAATAAAGGCGCAGCCAAAACCAGTCTTTTACTGCATGATCTTTGCTCAGAAAGCGAATTAAAGGACATACACAGAATAATTTCCGTACATGACGAGAGAACGAAATCCGACCTTTCCACAGACGAAAAAATTCATCAGGATGCCGATCTTCTTGACCACTTCGGAACCTTTGAGGTATGGAATTATTTTCAGTATGCTTTAAAGGAAAAGATGTCTATGACCGATGCGGCTTATCTTTTGCTTGATGACAGTAAGTTTTCGCCGTTTAATAAGATCCATTTTGAGATAAGTCAAAGGATCTATGACGAAAGGCGCAGCTATGTCAAGAGCTTTGCGGAACGTATGCTGAAAGAAAGTAATGGGGTTATTCTTTTTCCGTAATATTTTAAATAATGTTTGGCTTGTAAAAAGCCTTGGAGAAGTAAAAGGTTTTCTCCAAGGCTTTTTCTATGTTTGTCATTTATTCATTTTGGGGCAATCGGTGCGACCTAAAAGATAGTCTATTGAAACATCAAAGTAATCTGCAATAGCAATCAGAGTTTCGTAGTCTGCCTCCCTTTCTTCGTTTTCGTATCTTGAAATAGAATTTTGATTCATATTTAAATCGATAGCCATTTTGACTTGTGAGAGCTTTTTCTTTTTTCGCAGTTCCTTTAATCTGAAAATAGCGGTCACCCCCTTGACAATATTATACCAATGTGGTATAATGTAAATATCCCGATTTGGGATATAAATTCTATTATAAAGTTTGGGAGGAAAACATGAGTGACAAATGGATAAGGTTTAATAAAGGATTGCTGATTTTTAGTATGATTGCCTCTTTCTTTTTTGTGATTTTTCTAACTGTGTTTTTTGCTGATGATAAATGTTTGGGGTCGGATGCGTGGATGGTGTTTGTCGGTGGAGTTGTGGCAGTAACTATTGAACACGCAGTTTGGGGTCTTTTTATTGAAATCGCAAGCAATATTTACCATTCAAGTAAAAAGTCAAATGTTTCATTATCAAATGAAGATCCGGAAAATGCTAACGAAGAAAACGTAAACAACAATAATGCAGTTGTTATTGCGAAAAGTTCATGGATCTGCAAAAAATGTGGGACTTCAAATAATGATGTCCTAAATTGTTGTACACGCTGTGGTAATACTAAAGAATAAAATATCAAAAATAAAAAAGCAATACTGCATAAGGCTAATATGCAATATTGCTTTTATTTTGTATTTAAAACCTTGGAGAAAACAAAAGCTTCCTCCAAGGTTTTTTATTTATCCAAAGTTTCGATCTCCACCCAAGCCGGATAAAACCCACACTTCAAAGCAATATTCTGCGAGTGGATATTAGCCAGCCCCGTACCGTAAAAAGGAATAGCCCCTCTCTTAAATATCTCTTCCCTTAAAAGCCCCACAAGGGCAGTACCTATTCCCTTTCCCCGATATTTCGGCATTATATCTATCCCTATCTGCCACATCAGCTTGGAATCTGCGGAACAGCCTGCCATTCCGGCGATTTCACCGCCTATAACAGCACATACGCCAAGCACATCGGGACGCTCAGGCTCGTACTTTTCACAAAATGCGTTGGGAAATCTTTTGTCACCGTAAAACTGCCCTATATCCTTTTCTTCAAACCATTTCACTTCAAAATCGGGCTTGATGTCCAAAGGCTTTGTATCGGGCAAAAACAGGTGATGTGTTTGAAAAAGCGTTTTGCCGTGCTTTTGAACTTCTTTTTCTATTTCAAAAAGATTATGCTGTTCAAAGAGCCATATCCCCTTTTTGTCCTTGATAAAGTCCTTTAAAAAGGGGTGCAGTATCTCATCGGCGGAAACCACAGCGCCTTTCCCCATTGTCGCCATTGAGAAAAAAGCCTTGTTTTCGCTGTATACCCGTCTGCCATCATTTTTGGCGGACAGGGTCAGAGTATTATCTTCACAGTCAAAATCTTCTGATCTACAGTTAAAATCTATGGCAAGCTGTTTTTTCAATTCAAGAACTATCTCTTTTTTAGTAAACACATTTTCCTCCGATTATCTGAATATAAAACATTCGCTGACATTAAAGATAAGCGCAGTCATTCTGACGCCCTCCAGCTTGTTTCCCTTTTCAAGTATTGAGGAAATCGCATGACCCACAGCACTGTAGCCTATGTAACTTTTGTATATCTCATCGGTGTCTTTTCCGAAAACTCCCGAGGAAAGCAAGGTCAGCACTGCTCTCTGTATCAGGTAATAATCGGAGATCTGATTTTTATAGCAGGATATCTTCTCCCGACCTGCAGGCGCAATGTCCACCATTTCGGAATATTGTACTTCATAAAAAGCGTTTTCGGCGCATATTTCGGGGATAAAGGACAAACAGCTTTCAGCTAAAATAGGATCGCCTAATCTCAGAACAGTTTGTGAAACTAATTCATCATACTGCTCCTCGGTCTCGCATTTATAAAAAATCTCCATAGCGGTCTTTACCTTGCTCTTTAACACCTCAAAGCCCTCGCTGCCCCAGTATGGGTACGGAATAACGGTGTCTTCCTGCTGTTTTATGAAGAAGAACATTTTCTGTGACGCAAATTGCTGTATATCCCAATTTGCGGCGGATTGAGCAACGATCTCGCTAAGCTCATCGTTTTTTACATCGTCGATCCTGCATTCGCCTATTATCTCAGTTGGAGTTTTGGCAACATAGATCTTCACATAGCACAGCTTCTGGTTGCCCAATCTTTTTATAATATCCTCTCGGAGCAGTCTCCAATAAAAGTCGGGGGAATCAACATACGCTGCCACCGATTCGCCTAAGCCTACAAGATCGCTTTTGTAGGCTTTCCACTTATGTTTCTGACCATCAAGCTCGGTCACCAAAACGTCGGGATCTTCGTCCCTTTCCATTTTTCCCAAGCCCTGTATAAAAGAAAAAAGGAATGATCCACAAGCAGTTCCTATGGCGGTCTTGGTGTCTTTTCCCAAAGCAGAGGCGCACTCAAACAGCTCATTTCCCCACTTGGGAGAATTCATAAAGATGTTTAAGGTAGCCTGCTGACCGTTTATTTCCACTACCTTTGGTGTCAGGGTCATTTCCCACTCCGGAACGTAAAGGCTGTCACCTTTAACTATATCCTTTACACCAAGCATTTTGTGCAGCACGTTATTTACAACATAGCTGTTTGCGTTTTCCATAGTGATCTCTTTAGGATCATTCTTTTTAAAAATGTTAAGTCCCATAATGTCTCCTTGATAGTTTTTTAAAATTGTCAATAACACTGCATGATCAGCCAAGCATTGTCAAAGTTTCTTTCTGCAAGATCGTCCTTGTGAATATAAAAATAAATGTTTCCCTCATCACCGAAACATAGATCAACAGAATCTTCGGCGAAGGAAGAAAGCTGAAACAGCAGCAGCCAATCCTTGCCCGAATGATCAATACTTTCCTGTCTGTCTTGGGGAGTTACATGATCCCATGAACCGCCTAAGTAGTACCCTCTTTTTATCAGCTCGCACTGCATAGTCATATTGCCCTGAATGGGATCTGCCCAGCCTAACAGCTTGTGGATATTGTCCTCATCTTTGCGCAAGCCTTTCATGGACATATCGTACTCGTCCCAATGCTCTATCATATTATCGCGGGTAAGGCTGAAATCCTCAAAGGAAGGATAGGACGGCTCCGATCTTGCTTTTATTTTTAAGGCTTCAAAGATGTTTTCCTTTTGAAGATCATCGGGAATGGCGGCAGGTGACAGATCCTCGATATTTTCAAACCAAAAGACCCTTGCACAGCCTTTGTTCTTCGGATCAAATCCCCATAATTGAGAATCCAGTTCATAGAAAAATGAAAGCAAGCCTTTTTCGGGCAGTAGATGCTCTGTATCGTATTTTGAGATCTCCTCACAGTTAAACTGTGCAATAAATGCGAGAGGACGGGGCTTTTCCTCCTCGTCATCAAATGTACTTGTACTGAAATAAGGCCACTGAAAGTCCTTGGGAACATCGGGAATGCCGCCGAAACGTGTTGCGCCTACAGCGGTGTTTCCCTCTTCTTCAATAGATAAAACGATGCTGTTGCGTCTAAGCTTTATTATGTCGTTTTTGTAGTTCATTTTGTACCTCCTATTTTGTGTTTCTGTTGATAAATATGGCTTTTAGCTTATCATAAACGATAATTTGCGATTTGTAAAGGCTGTAATATCCCGAAAGCATAAAGCAGGTGGAACAGATTATTGCGTAAAAAGGCAGTCCCTCTACCCCGAACAGCTCAATGCTTAGCATAATTGACGCCAAGGGAGCATTTGTAGCGCCGCAGAAAAGTCCTACAAGACCAAGCGCCGCGCCAAATCCGGGATCCATACCAAGAAGCGGCGCAACGGTACAGCCCAAGGTCGCTCCCACAAAAAATGTAGGCACGATCTCACCGCCCTTATAGCCACAGCCCAAGGTTATCACGGTAAAGAGGATCTTAAGGATAAAAGCTTCAGGGCGGGCTTCGCCTTTTAGTATGGCGTTGTCAACTATCCACATTCCCGAGCCGTTATAGTCGGTACCCAAAAGCAAGGTAAGCCCGATAATTGCCGCGCCGCCTGCGATAGTTCGTATATAATCGTTTTTAATGATTTTATGGAGAAGTCCTTCCCCTTTGGAAAAAGACAGACAAAGCAAAATACTTCCCATAGCGAAAACTATGCCAAGAGCTATGCTCTGGAGCAGGCTTATGGGACCTACCGACGGTACAGCCACCGGTTTATAGCTGACAGGGTGCATATTTAAAATAAGGGTCAGAAGATATGTAAACACCGAGCTGAACACACAGGGCATTATTGCGCTGTAATAGATCACGCCAACACTTATTACCTCCATAACAAAAATAACGGCGGTAAGGGGTGTGCCGAAAAGAGCCGTAAATACCGCGCTCATACCGCAAAGAACTATAACGTGCATATCCTTGTCGTCCAGCTTAAACATTTTTCCTAAGGTAGAACCAAGGCTTCCGCCAAGCTGCAATGCCGCTCCTTCCCTGCCTGCCGATCCGCCGCAAAGATGTGTCATAACAGTAGCGATGAGTATTCCGGGAGCCATAGTGAAAGGTACAGAGCCGTCCTTGCGTATGGAGTCGATAACATAGTTCGTACCATCTATCTTTTCGAGCTTGAACAGGTGGTAGAGCACAGTTATCAATACGCCTGCTAATGGGAGAAAATACAATATAAAATTATTCTCCTCACGCAGTCCTGTAGCTTTTTCGATCAGTAGGTGAAATAAACAGCCCGCGCCGCCGCAGACTACAGCTGTAACAAGACTCAACAACAGCCATTTTACAAATACTGTGACATAATGCAGCGATCTTTTCGTTTCTGTTGCTGCATACTCTTTATCTATGCTCATTTTCCCTCTCCGTTTAGCAATATATTCCTATATCATATTATATCATAAAAGGAGAATTTTGCAAGGCAAAATTCGATTCCTTTAAAAAGATAAAATAACCTCAAACATTTAAATAATTTCTTCCTCTTTCCGCAGTTTGAGGTTATTATATCATAAAAGGAGAATTTTGCAAGGCAAAGTTAGATACCTTTATTTTTTTAAAAAAGATTTATCAAAAAATTTAAAAAAGCTATTGACTTTTTAATTGAAATCGTATATAATATATTTTTACAAAGGGATCGTAAAGGTTTCGACGGGGGCTGTGAACCTCGCTAAGCATGCAGAGTTCGCCTAAACTCTTTAATAATGGGCAATTTTAAAATTAAACGCAGATTATAGATCTGAACTCGTAGCTGCCTAAGCGCAGCTGCCGTCCACCCCGAGAGTACTGCGGCTTGGGCTTGGGCGTCGATGAGCAGTGAACTTTATCAGTGAGAGCCTCGCA
>JAAVIE010000019.1 GCA_014799325.1 Oscillospiraceae bacterium | reverse complement strand
GCACCAAGAAAATTTCGGGGCGAGGAACAACTCGCCCCTTAATTTTCGCCCAACACTGCCCTTTTGCTGCGATAAAAGTGCAGTATTGGACGAAAATTAAGGGGCGAGTTGTTCCTCGCCCCGAAATTTTCTTGGTGCCGGCAGTGGGACTTGAACCCACACGGTATCGCTACCACCGGATTTTGAGTCCGGCACGTCTGCCAATTCCATCATGCCGGCAAATTGTCTTGCCGAATTTTTGCGCCTTTCTTAACAGCGCGTGAATAGTATATCATTTTTGAGGGAAAATGTCAAGCAATACGGAAAAATCTCATAAAGATTTTACAAAATTTTTTAGAAATAACCAATATACTATTGACAATTTGTTAAAAATGCCGTAAAATTATATATTGGAATAAGCTCGTATACTATACCCATTGAGCTTGGGTGAAAATATCCCCCAAACTCTTATATACAGCTATTTTAATTTAGTTTCACGCAGATGATGCGTTTTAGGTTACATATATTTATCCCGATTTTACACTAATCTCCGCATGTTTATAATAGCATATGCGGGTTAATATAAATTTGCCTTGTTTCATTAAGCGCTTGCCTTTTGAAAGCTTGGTAGGGATTTTTAGATCGTAGCCGAGAATATTATGAAAGGAAGATGTTGCTTATGGATCTTTGGCTGGGAATAGTGCTTATAGTTATTGCTTTAGCAGTTGGCGCGGTAGTTTCGGGATTCATTATGTTCCGCAAGGGCGTGGAGAGCCGCAAGAAAAATGCGGAAGCGCAGTTTGAATCCGCCGAAAAGGAAGCCGCAAGGATTGTAAGCGAAGCAAAGGAAAAGGCGGCCACCGCCAAGAAAACTGCTTTGCTGGAAGCAAAAGAAGAAAGCTACAAGCTGAAAGAAAATGCCGAAAAGGAAATTTCCAAGCTGCGCGCAGACGCAGACAGAGAGGTCAAGGAGCGCAGGGCGGAGCTTACCAAATCCGAGCGCAGACTTACTCAAAAGGAAGAGAATTTAGACAGGAAAACAGACAAGATCGAGCGTTTGGAGGAAAGTCTCAACGCGAAAAACGAAAATGCAAAGAAAAAATTAGCGGAGGCGGAGGCCCTGAGAGAACAGCAGCATGCAAAGCTGGAGGAGATCAGCGGCTATACCTCGGATCAGGCTAAGGAGCTGCTTTTACAGCAGCTGGACGGCGAGCTGACTCATGAGAAGGCAGTGAAAATACTGGCCTACGAGCAAAAGCTCAAGGACGAATGCGACGATAAGGCAAGATCGGTAATTGCACTTGCTATATCGAGACTTGCTTCGGAAACCGTTTCCGAGCTTACCGTGTCCGTGGTTCCCCTTCCCAATGACGAAATGAAGGGCAGAATTATAGGACGCGAGGGCAGAAACATCAGAACCCTTGAACAGCTTACGGGCGTTGACCTGATCATTGACGATACCCCCGAAGCTATCACCCTGTCAAGCCAGGACAGAGTGCGCAGAGAGATCGCAAGAATTGCTCTGGAAAAGCTTATACAAGACGGCCGTATCCACCCCACCCGCATAGAGGAAACGGTGGAGAAGGCCCGCAGAGAGGTGGAGCAGAAGATCAAGAGAGAGGGCGAACACGCTTGTCTGGAAACCAATGTAAACGGTCTCAGCCCAGAGCTTGTTAAGCTTCTCGGTCGTCTGTACTTCAGAACTTCTTACAGCCAAAATGTGCTTATCCACTCTATCGAAGTTGCTCATTTGGCAGGAATCATGGCAAGTGAGCTGGGAGTTGACGCCGCCATCGCAAGGCGCGCAGGCTTGCTCCACGATATAGGAAAAGCTCTTACCCATGAAATTGAGGGAAGCCACGTTGCAATAGGCGTTGAGGTTTGTAAGAAGTACAAGGAAAACGCCGAGGTTATTCATGCTGTTGAAGCTCACCATGGAGACGTTGAGTGCAGAACAGTTATTGCGGCGCTGGTTCAGGCGGCCGACGCGGTAAGCGCGGCAAGACCTGCGGCAAGAAGCGAGAACTACGAAAGCTATATAAAGCGTCTTGAAAAGCTGGAGGAGATCTGCACCGACTATGACGGAGTTGAGAAGTCCTACGCTATCCAGGCTGGTCGTGAGATACGTATTCTTATCAAGCCCGAGGTCGTCAACGATGAGAAGATGACCGTGCTGGCAAGGGATATTGCGCAGAGGATCGAGTCCGAGGTGGAGTATCCCGGTCAGATCAAGATCAATCTTATCAGGGAATCCAGGGTTGTGGATTATGCTAAGTAAGATGTAAATTTTAAGGGGCTGTTTTGTGCAGCTCCTTATATTTATGTCCCACAAAGTCTGATATCGATCAAAACAAGCTGTTGAAGCTGTTGACAAAACCTATTTTTTATGATAGAATATCAATATCACATCAAAAGAAAGCGAGTGCTTTTATGCTTACACAGGAAGATCTTCAGGCAATCTCTCTTTTAATAAAAAATGAAGTAGAACCTCTCTACAAAAAAATTGATAATATGGAAAGCAGGCTTGACAAGGTAGACAGCAGACTTGACAAGGTAGACAGCAGGCTTGACAAAATCGAGGAAACTTTGGAAGAGGTCAAGGAAGATGGACAGATCACAAGAGATGTTACCAATTCTATAGGTGAATGGATCGAATTTTACTTTGGCAAAGAAAAGCCCTTCCCTCTTGATAAAGATGAGATAGACGAACAAGAAAAGATATTAAAAATGTTTGATTAATTTCCGGAGCGGTTGACCGCTCTTTTTATTTGTACGCCAAATCCCGAAAAAGGAGGTATCACTGTTGTCAAAACCACCCAAAATCCCAAAATCAAACAGCACCCCAAAACCAAACAACAAAGCAAAAACCGAACATAAAAAGAAAAATTTGCTTCTCCCCATTACAGCGGCAAGTCTTGGGGTTATCCTTTTGGCGGGTCTGGTGGCAGGCGTTGTTCTTGAAAACGCTGAGGATTCACGCAAGCCCTCAAACACTCTCCAATATCTTGTGGACGGAAAGCTGGAATACGACAACGGAGCCATAGTTTTTGACAAGGATCAGCAGCAGGGCGTCAGCGATCTGTATCAGGAGGTAGAGGACGGTTATATTTCCCTGTCTCACAAGAACCAGGCATACAGCGCGGACGGCGAGGACTTTGCCTGCTATATCAATAACAATTCTGACAATAAATATGATATTTATGTAACAATATACAACAATCAGAACGCCGATGAAATGCTTTATATAAGCGGACTTATACCGCCGGGATCGGGTATCGGTCACTTTAAGTCGGAGGTCAAGCTTGATCCCGGGGAGTATGACGCGCTGCTGGTGGTTACACAGGTGGAGGACGATCATGAAACTATTCGGGGCGGGCAGTTGTTTTTGGCGCTGCATTTGAATGTGGGCTGATAGTTAAGTATTATATAATAACAAAACCCTCGCATAAAAGCGGGGGTTTTGTAATTTTATATCAAAAATCCAAATTGCTGTGAGTGTTAATGCGTTTTTTGCTCATTGTCCTCCTCCTGCTCCATCTCGTCCATAAACTCCTTAAAGCTGACATATCGTTTAGCATTTGGGTCATTTACAAGCTTTTCGCACTCAATTCTTGCAAGGGCATTTTCATCTGCGCATTCTCTTGTACTCATAATGATCCACCCTTTCTTGTTTTTTTATTATTTTACCACATATCCTAAAAAAAGCAAGTGCCGCTTGTATTATTTTAATTGAAAAATCAGCTTATCATAAAGGCTATGTGGGGGAGGTCATAGGAATCATGCTCTATAAAGTTCTTTGCAGAAACCCTTTCCGCCATTTTGGTGTTGACTACCATTTTTGCGGAATATGTAATTGCTAAAGCTAAATCCCTGTCGTTCCAATTTTCTTTTAAAAAAGCGGGGAGACTGATTTTCAGAATATTGTAGAATATCGCAAGCTCAAAAAAGCTTTTAAATAGGCCATTATCCGGTGTGGTGACAAAGATCATATTCACAAGAACGTTTTCAAACACATATCCTTTATCCTCCTCTATTTCCCTGAATGCTATGATGTTGTTCATGTATTTCTCTAAGTTACAAAGTTACAGGTCGTTTTTATTTTATCTTCATCGGAAAGTAATTCATTCCTTACACCGATGCTTTGCGCGGTTTGTTCAAATAATCTCGTTATATAATCTTTGTTCTTTGATGATGTTACCGATTGATACATTTTCAAAAAAGTGTTTGCGGATTTGGTGGCTGCACTGACATCAGATTGGGGTGCTCTTAACGAATCTGCAATTTTTTTGCAGGTATCATAATCAAGCATCATATTATAAAGTGTCTCTACTTTCTCCACTTGTCCCGCTTCAATATATTCGTCCGCCTTTTTACTGAAAAATCCTAACATCAGAAGTCTTTCGGGAATAGTAAAATTGCGGTTTTGAAGAATATCTATCTGCGCGCTTTTGATCGTCCAATATTGGGAATAGCCCTGCCATTTTTTTGAACCCTCAGGTATGCCGTAAAGACTTCTATTAACTCCCTCGTTGCTTCCGTCATATTCATCTTCACATACTTCAAGCCCTTCCGGGTGATCGATCATCAGCTCAACAACATGAGGACAAGTGATATCACAGCCAAAGATCAGTATTTCTCCGCCCACAAGACCGTACAGACGTGGGAAAGTGCTGCAAGTAACCGTCAAAGCTTTTTCCCCAAGTTCCTTTTGTATCATGCAAAGACCGTCCGCGCCATGAAACGGGCATTCATCCTCTTTATTAAAATTGATCTGGGCGTAATTTGATTTTTCATCATATACAATTCCCTTTTTTTCATGGTTTTTAACTCTTTCAAATGCGGTATTTATAACACTCTTTAACTCATTGCTGCACTCTGCCTTTTTATAATCCAAATATTCTCTTTTACCCAAAAGAATTTTCCATTCCTTACAACAGTGATCGGTACAATCGGGACCGATACAATGAAACTCGTCGCAGTATTTAAACTTAACTATCTTCATATTTTTCTCCTATTTTGAAATAATAAAGCTATAAATATATCATACATCAAAAGCGGTCTTTTGTCAATCAAAAGCAACATAACAAAAACCCCGCCGAAGCGGGGTCTTGTTATTAGTAGGAATTGTAATAAGTACAAATTGGGTTGGGCTAATATTAGCCGAGCAGCTGGAGAACTGCCTGAGGCTGCTGGTTAGCCTGAGCCAGCATAGCCTGAGAAGCCTGCTGCAGAATGTTGAACTTGGTGTAGTTGATCATTTCTGTAGCCATATCTGTATCTCTGATCTGAGATTCAGCGTTGGTCAGGTTCTCGTTAGTAGTAGTCAGGTTGTTAACAGTGTACTCGAGACGGTTCTGGAGAGCACCGAGACCAGCTCTCTGCATGGAAACCTTCTTAACAGCTGCGTCAACCATTTCGATAGCTTCGTTAGCCTTGTCTCTTGTGGAAACGTCAGCAGTAGCTACGCCGAGAGCAGAAGAGCTCATATCGTCAACGTTCAGAGTAACTCTCTGATCCTCAACGCCGTTAGCGCCGATCTGGAATGTGAGGCCTTCGCCGGATCCGGGGATCTCATCCTTGTATACGCCTGCACCAGCTACTTCACCGTCCATAGTAATATCAACGGTTGCTGTGTTGCTGGAAGAGTACAGAGTAACGTCTCCGTCAGGAGCAGTATCGTCAGTAAGGCTTACGGAATAATCCAATCCTTCGGAAGCGAGCAGCTTCTGAATATCCTTTTCGGTATACTCAACGCCAGTAGCGAGGTGGAGGGTATAAGTACCGTCTCTTACGTCCTTGCTTGCGTCTGCCTGTGTAACTTCTACATTTTCCTTACCTGCAGCTACGTCAAAAGCCAATGTGATAACTCTTGAGTCAGCACCGTAAGAATTAGCTGTAAATTTGATCTTATCTGCATGATTATCAGTTTCGGTACCGGCTACCAAGATATCTGCAAGATCCTCCTCTGCAGATGCAGATCTAACACCTGCAACAGTTGTACCTGTGGTGCTTGTTTGTGTAGCAGTGATAACACCATTACCAAGCTTCAAAGTAACATCGGGGATATCAGCTGCCTGAGTGCCCTTCTCAACCTTAGCCTCCTTGATGAGCTTATCAATCTGAGTCTGGTTGTAGGATTCGCCGTTAGCCAAGTTAATGGTCAGCTTCTTGCCGGCTGCATCCCAAGCTGCGTTTTCGCCGCCCTTACCGGAAGCACCAGTAGTAACTTCAACTTCAACTCCGAGGATGCTGGATGTAGCTATTGTGCCCTGAGCCAGGTCTCCGGCAGCAGCTGACAACTGAACGCCGTAACGAGGACCATAGTTGCCGTTTGCAGAAGAAGCGCCTGCAAGAGAACCATCGAGCAACTGCATTCCGTTATACTCAGTAGCAGTAGAGATACGGTCGATTTCGGACTTAAGAGCGTCAACTTCCAACTGGATAGCTTCACGGTCAGTGTCGTCCTGGTAAGTACCGTTAGCGGACTGTACAGCCAGTTCTCTCATTCTCTGGAGAATGCTGTGAGTTTCGTTCAAGCCGCCTTCAGCAGTCTGGATAAGGGAGATACCATCGTTAGCGTTTCTTGTAGCCTGAGCGAGACCGCGGATCTGGGATCTCATCTTCTCGGAAATTGCCAAGCCTGCAGCGTTGTCGCCTGCACGGTTGATCTGATAACCGGAGCTCAGCTTCTCAGTAGCCTTCTTAAGACCAGCTACGTTGGTGTTCATCTTGTTGTTCGCATTGATCGCGGACATATTGTGTTGTACTACTAATCCTGCCATAATAATTTTCCTCCTTGATTTCTGCTGTCAATTTCCTTTCGACAGCTCGTGTCTGCATTAAAAATTTTACAGTCACGATTGTTAAATTTAATGATAAGATTTGCAAATCTTCAAGGCTTCTTGAACCTTTCAGAAATATTATCGGCGAGGTCGGGAAAAACTTTAGCTTTTTTTTGAAAAAATTTCTGAATTTTTGTGGTTTGGTGATTTTGCTGTAAAAGCGGGTGGCTGGGTTGTGCAGGTTGCTGTGAAAATAGGGCTTTTGGACTGCACAACACCGTTAAAGGTAGGGCTTCTACTCGCACAAGTTCCCTTTTTAGATTAATAGCTTGTCTTTCTTGTCGTAATATGGTATAATTTGTTGTCGGCTTCTTCCGGCAGGGAGGAGGTGATTATCATGACCTCTTTAATTACAATTTTAATTTCTGTCATTGCAGACGTTATTTCCCATTTTATCTGCATATGGATAGACAGAAAGTAAAAGCCGACAAAGTAATACCCCCGAAGACGCAACCTTCGGGGGTATTTTGGTGAGTTCTCATGACATTTAATTACAATTAGTAGCTTTCGCTGTACCTATTATATCACAGCACCTCAATTTTGTCAACTGTCAACTTGTCCTTAATAAAAATTTACTTATTTTGTTGAATTATGTTATAATACAAGTGTTGGATTCCCTCCACTGGAAGGGGGTGAACTTATGGAGTACTTTATTGCGGTAATCATTTCTGTTGTGGCAGATGTAATCTCTCACTTCGTCTGCAAATGGCTTGACAGAAAGTAGTAATCCAACAAGCCTACATAAAAACACACCCGAAGCGTACCAAATTTCGGGTGTGTTTCTTTTTTGGTGTCCTTATGGACCTTATTGCGGTTAGCTTTTCGCTGTAATTATTATATCACAGCACCTCAATTTTGTCAACAGTCGATTTGTCCTTTTTGCAAAATTTGCTTATTCTGTCGATTTATGCTATAATATATGTGTTGGATCCCTTCCACAGGAAGGAGGTGAGCCAATGAGCGCTCTAATCACACTGATCATATCTGTCGCAGCAGATGTAATTTCACATTTCGTCTGCAAATGGCTTGACAGAAAGTAGTGATTCAACAAAGCCTACATAAAAAACACACCCGAAATTTCGACTCCTTCGGGTGTGTTTCTTTTTGGTGTCCAATGGATACCCTAATCACACGTAGCTTTCGCTGTACCTATTATATCACAGCACCTCAATTTTGTCAACAGAAAATCCAAAGCACAGATCAGAATAAATCAAAACAATTACTTCTGATCATGAGCCTCGATACGGTTGACCGCTCTTTTCAGCTTATATTCAGCCAAAAGGTAAGCCTTATCGTCCTTTTCAGCCTTAGCCATTCTCTCCTCAGCCTTAGCCTTGGCGGTTTTGGCACGTTCAACGTCTATCTTATCAGCCCATTCGCAGCTTTGAGTAAGAATGACCGTCTTGTCACGGCTTACCTTGATAGTGCCCTCGGAAATAGCGGCTACCTTGAAGCTGCCGTCTATCTTAACTTTGAGCTTACCGATAGGCAGCGCGGCAACATAGTCCTCATGGCGGGCAAGTATACCCTTGTCGCCCACGGTTGTCCTTACAATGAGATTTTCCGTTTCTCCGTCAAAAAAGAGCTTGTCGGGAGTGTATATTTCAAGTTTGAACGGTGTCATACTGCCACCCCCTTACTTCATAGACTTAGCTTTTTCCACTGCCTCGTCAATAGTGCCTACGAACAGGAATGCGGATTCGGGCAAATCGTCGTGCTTGCCTTCCAGAATTTCCTTAAATCCTCTGATAGTTTCCTTAATGGGAACATACTTGCCTTCCATACCTGTAAACTGCTCTGCAACGGAGAATGGCTGAGAGAGGAAACGCTGGATCTTTCTCGCTCTGGCAACGGTGAGCTTATCCTCGTCGGAAAGTTCGTCCATACCGAGAATTGCGATGATGTCCTGCAATTCGTTGTATCTCTGGAGAATACTCTGTACCGCTCTGGCAACCTCATAATGCTCCTGTCCTACAACTTCGGGAGTAAGTATTCGGGAGTTGGATTCCAAGGGGTCAACCGCAGGGTAGATACCCAAGGAAGCTATGTTACGGGAAAGAACGGTGGTAGCGTCCAAGTGAGCGAATGTAGTAGAAGGCGCAGGGTCGGTCAAGTCGTCCGCGGGAACGTAAACTGCCTGTACGGAGGTAATGGATCCCTTAGATGTAGAGGTGATTCTCTCCTGCAGTGCGCCCATTTCGGTAGCCAGTGTAGGCTGATAACCAACGGCTGAGGGCATACGTCCAAGCAGAGCCGAAACCTCGGAGCCCGCCTGTGTAAATCTGAATATGTTATCGATAAAGAGAAGCACGTCCTGTCCCTCTCTGTCACGGAAATATTCCGCCATTGTAAGACCCGAAAGAGCAACTCTCATTCTGGCTCCGGGAGGCTCGTTCATCTGACCGTAAACCAAGGCGGTCTTGTTGATAACTCCCGACTCGTTCATTTCGCGGTAAAGGTCGTTACCCTCACGGGTACGCTCGCCGACGCCCGTAAATACGGACAAGCCGCCGTGCTGCTTTGCAACGTTGTTGATAAGCTCCATGATAAGTACCGTCTTACCAACGCCCGCGCCGCCGAACAGACCGATCTTACCGCCCTTTAAGTAAGGCGCGATAAGGTCAACTACCTTGATTCCTGTTTCCAATACTTCGTTGGAAGCCGCCAGCTCTTCATACTGAGGGGGCCTGCGGTGGATCTCCCAACGCTCCTCGGTCTTGGGCTGGGGCTTGTTGTCAACAGCTTCGCCCAAAAGGTTGAAGATCCTTCCCAAGGTCTCGTTTCCTACGGGAACGGTTATGGACTTGCCTGTGTCAACCGCCTTTGTACCTCTGACTAAACCGTCGGTACTTCCCATAGCGATACAGCGAACCAGATCGTCGCCGATATGCTGAGCAACCTCGACCACAAGCGTTTTGCCGTCAACCTCTATTTCAATAGCGTTCAGCAATGCGGGTAAGCTGCCCTGCGGGAACTTTATGTCCAGCACCGCTCCGATAACCTGTACCACGGTGCCGATATTTTGTTTGTTTTCTGACATATCCGTAATGCCTTTCTTTTTGTTATTTTCACCTATTTTGAGTAATTGCGTTTTTTCTCCGCCGTCCCTGTGCCAAAATCCCAATTATATGGGAAGAACGGTGAAAGATCAAAAATCATGCAATTACTGCAAAGCGTTTGCCCCCGATACAATTTCGTTGATCTCGTTTGTGATCTTTTCCTGTCTTGCACGGTTGTACTTCAGGCTCAGCTCCTCGGTCATCTTTTCCGCATTGTCGGTAGCGTTTTCCATAGCGTTACGTCTTGCGGACTGTTCTGATGCGTAGGAGTCGCTGAGTGCGCAGTATATAAGGCTCATTGTGAATTTAGGCACAATGCGGTTAAACACTGCTTCGGGGGAAGGGTCGTAGGTGATAAGGGTGCTGTCCTCGTCTCCGGCAGCATCGTCCTTATATATGGGCAAAATATCCATAGAAATAGGATTTTGTACCAAGGGAGAAACGAAGGTGGTATAGAAGATCTTTACCTCGTCCACCTCTCCCCTTTTGAACATCTCAATGGCGAGAGTCGCAATGTCGGCGCAATCGGCGGTTTTGGCGGTTTCCGCTAACAAGGGATATTCTCCAACCAGCTCAAAGCCTCTTTTAGCGAAGAACTCGATAGACTTTTTGCCGATAGCGATGATCTTGGGCTTATTCTTGTCACCCTCCGCTTCTACCAATGCCATTTTCAAAACGTTGCTGTTGAAGCCTCCCGCAAGCCCTCTGTCGCCTGCGATAACGATAAACAGCCTGTTTTCTACCTCTCTCTTTTTGGTGAAGGGTGAATCGAAATCCTTTTTGGATTCGGCTATTTCCGTCATCATCTCGTACAGCTTTTCAAAGTAAGGTCTGCCTGTTTCGGCTTTTTCCTTTGCTTTTCTCAGCTTGCTTGACGCAACCAGCTCCATGGCCTTGGTGATCTGCATTGTTGAGCCGACGCTCTTTATGCGGCGCTTTATCGCCTTCATATTTCCTGATGCCAATTTATCACCAACTTTTTAATAGTATTTTTTCGGCAAAATATTTTCCTTGCAGAAGAAGCACAACAAAGAAAACGCTAAATTCAGCACCGATACCGAAAGCGCAACTATACTGATGGCTAATGCGGCTTTTTTCATAATAATACCGTCCTTTCTTCCACTCGGCAAGGGGCTTGTTAAATATCCCCCGCCGAAAAAGCTAATATTTGCCTTATTGTATCTCTGTATTAGGGATTTATACTGTAAGAATTATGATTATTTGCTGAATTTGTAAACCTTGCCGGGATTTTCCTCCAAAAAGGCAATAACCTTGTCTAACTCGTCCTTTGCTTTGTTTTCATCGGGAAAATAAGCGCAAGCCGAGCCTGCCATCGTTACCGACGCCGTAGTCATGGAATATGCCACAATAGCATATTTCTGATCCTTTCCTCCAAGATTTTTCTGAATCTTGAAGTAAGACGCGTCAATAAGGTCTTTTCCGTCCGATGTCAAAATCCACATAAGCTGTCCTTTCGGTAAAACAAATCTGCAAAATAATCAGATCACAGTCCTCTTGTAAAATCCTCTGTAAACTGTGCCAGAGCCGCTTTCAGCTTCTCCTCGTTTTCGGGGGAGATGACCTTTTCATTTTTGATACCGTCGGTAATTCCGCTGTGGTTGTCGTGAATGAAACGGATAAGCTCTGACTGATACTCGCCTGTCTTTTCAACGGGCACTTCCTTTAAATAGTTGTTGGTAACAGCATAAATGATGAGTACCTGATCCTCTACCTTCAAGGGTGAGCCCTGAGGCTGCTTCAGAACTTCAACTATTCTTTCGCCCTTGGCAAGTCTTGCCTTGGTGTCAGCGTCCAGATCGGAACCGAACTGCGAGAATGCCTGCAATTCNCGGTACTGNGAATATTCCAGCTTNAGNGAACCNGAAACCTTCTTCATAGCCTTGATCTGNGCATTACCGCCTACACGGGATACNGAGATACCGGGGTTNACGGCGGGTCTGATACCGCTGTTGAAAAGCTCGGTNTCAAGGAATATCTGTCCGTCTGTAATNGAAATTACGTTGGTNGGGATATANGCGGAAACGTCGCCTGCCTGTGTNTCNATNATAGGCAGCGCTGTNANNGAACCNCCGCCGTATTCCTCTGTAAGGTTAGCNGCTCTTTCAAGAAGTCTTGAATGGAGATAGAATACGTCGCCGGGGTAAGCTTCACGTCCGGGNGGNCTCTTAAGGAGCAGGGANAGTGCACGGTAAGCTACAGCNTGCTTNGACAGATCATCATAAATAATGAGAACGTCCTTNCCCTTTTCCATAAAGTATTCGCCCATTGCGCAGCCCGAATAGGGNGCAATGTACTGCAAAGGCGCCAATTCGGAAGCGGCGGCGGATACTACNATNGAGTAATCCATTGCCCCTGCCGATTTAAGCTGTTCTACNACTGTTGCAACGGTGGAAGCCTTCTGACCGATAGCAACATAGATACAGATAACGCCCGATTCCTTCTGATTTATGATAGTGTCTATTGCNATAGTGGTCTTGCCTGTCTGTCTGTCGCCGATGATCAGCTCACGCTGTCCTCTGCCTATAGGGATCATGCTGTCTATNGCCTTGATACCTGTCTGGAGAGGTACGCTTACAGGNTCTCTTGTGATGATACCGGANGCGATCTTTTCNATAGGTCTGCGTTCGTCGGTNAGAATTGCTCCCGCGCCGTCGATAGGCTCGCCCAAGGGGTTAACNACTCTGCCNAACAGAGCCTCNCCTACGGGTACGGAGATGATCTTGCCNGTACGCTTAACGGCAGAACCCTCCTTGATGTCGTCATCGGGACCCAGCATAACCGCACCNACGGAGCTTTGCTCCANGTTCAGCGCCATACACTGTACGCCGTTGTCAAACTGNANAAGCTCGTTCAGCATACAGTTTTCCAAGCCGTGNATATTTACGATACCGTCNCCTACGGTAACAACNGTNCCGGTATCNGTAAGGGAAATTTTACTGTCAAATTCCTTGATTCTTGTTTTAAGTATTCCCGTAATTTCTTCGGGGCGTAATTCCATTTGTGACCTTCCTCCCTTCGTAGTCTTTTTGACGGAATTGCGTTANTNNTTAATCAGCCTGNGATNTTTTGCGGANNNGATCAANGGTTTAAACNCTTTTCANGNCNTTCNCCAAATCANCCGATAAGCTGATTNANNGTGCCCTTAAGGTTTTCAAGCCTTGTCTTAACGCTTCCGTCCATACGGGTGTCACCATAATCGATTACTATGCCGCCCATAAGGGCTCTGTCGGTTTTNTCCGACATTTTTATTTTCTTTCCGATAATATCGGACATCTTCTTTACGATCTTTTCACGCTGTTCNTCTGACAAAGGATANGGAGAGGTNACNGTGATCTCCGCAATGCCCAATTTTTCATTGCACATTTCGGAAAANACCNTGCGNATCTTCTCAAANTATTCCCANCTTTTTCCCTCGGTGANAACGCAAAGGAAGTTGTAAACGCATCTTGACAGCTTTCCCGAGAAAGCGTCCCTGATAACGCCCAATTTTTCCTCATTGCTGACCGTGGGGGAATCCATAAGCTTTTCAAAGCCCTCTGCAGGACTTAACTATNTCGCTTACGGAATCAAGCTGGCTTTGAGCCTGNTCCAGATCCTCTTTTTCTTCAAGAATNGCGTCAAAAAGAGCCTGAGAGTAGTTTTTTTCCACTGCTCCTGTCATGATCAGCCCTCTTTTCCTACATCAGCCAAAAAGCTGTCGATAAGGTCGGCATTGTCCTTTTGGGAGATCTCCTTTTCGCAGACCTTTGATGCGGCAAGAACGACCACCTCGGAGATCTGATCCTTTACCTCGTTGAGAGCGCGGCGNTTTTCCTGCTCGATGCTTTCCTGCGCCTGCTGCTTCATACGTGCAGCGTTGGCGTTGGCGTCGGCAATGATCTCCGCTTCTCTGTCGGCAGCTCTTTTAACTGCCTCGGATACGATCCTGTCAGCTTCGTCCTTGGACTTCTGNAGCTTTTCCGCATACTCGGTCTTTGCTTCCTCCGCCTCTTTCTTGGCATTTTCCGCAGCGTCGATCTCGGCGTTTATGGCTTCTCTCCTCTTGTCCATCATTGCCATTACCTTATTATGTAAAAGGAAACGGTACAGCAAGAAGATTATAAGCGTATTTATCAGAGTAAAGACGATTGTGGAAGGGTTGATGTCTACGAGAGAACGGAAGGCAGAACCCTGCGCCTCAGCAGCTTCGGCAAGCAGCTTTAAATACATCAATAATCAGTCCTTTCATTGTAATTGGACTCGGTAATAAAGTCCCCTTTATCCGAAAAATTTTCGGAGCCGAAACCTTATTACAGCTTGCCGAGAAATGGGTTAGCGAACATAAGGAGCAGAGCTACTACCAGAGAGTAAAGACCTGTGGTTTCTGCCAGCGCGTCGCCGATGATCATGGTTCTTGTAATGATACCTGATGCCTCGGGCTGTCTTGCAACTGCTTCAACTGCCTTGCCTCCGCAGAAGCCTTCGCCTATTCCGGGGCCCAAGCCGGCGATCATTGCCAGACCTGCGCCTACTGCAGAAGCACCTAATACGATTGCTTGTTCCATAAAATTAGTTCCTCCTGAATATACTTTTTTGTTGGTTTATTTGTTTTAATCCTTATAATAAGGAATAATAACCTTGTTTACCTGCCCCGAATCCCGACAGAAACTGCCGCCGCACACCGTAGGCGCAGCACACAGCCCAATAAGCCGGTTTTGCGAAGCAAAATTGAGGGCTTTGCCCTCAAAGGCGTTTGGGCAGATTTCGACCGTAAGGGAGAAATCTAGCATTCAGCCATTGCCACATAGCTCATTGTGAGAGTTACGAAAATGTACGCCTGTACCACTGAGGAGAACAGGTCAAAGTAAAGGGATAATATTGCGGGCAATCCGACAGTGAATACGCCTGCCGCAAACTGACCCAATGCGTAGTAGATCAGTCCGCCGATAACAACGCCCGACAGGATATTTGCGAAATGACGGAGCGACTGCGAAACGGGGTTTGCGATCTCGCCGATTATATTAAATGGAAGCATGAAAGGCATAGGCTCAACAAATGCCTTGAAGAAGCCCTTTACGCCGCCTGTCTTGAACTTGTTGCGCTGAACCAGCACAAATGTGATAAGACCCCATGCGCCTACTACCGACAAGTCCGATGTGGGGGATCTCAGTCCCAACAGTCCCATAAGGCTGGAGCAGAGGGAGAAGCAGAACAGTGCGCTGATATAGGGGGTATACTTCTTGTAGCTTACGCCCATTGAATCGTTGACCATTCCGCTGAAAAGGGAAACTATGTACTCGGCGATCACCTGTCGTCTTGATTCGGGACGTACCTTAAGGTTCCTTCCTAAAACGAAGAATAGAATGCCGAGGATCAGAATAACTACCCACTGGACCACAACCGTTTCGGTCAAGACCACTTCCATACCGAAAAGATTGAATCTTGCAGATTCCAGCGCGCCGTTGACGGTAAAGCCGCTGTCTGCTGCCATAAGCTTGTAATACATTAAAAATCACGACCCTTTCTGTGAAAATTTTTGTATTTTTATTGGTTGCCTGTTAAGGCATAATTTTACTGATTTGGATATTAACAAGACCCAAAGCCGCAAGCCCTAAAAATCGCTTAGATTGGGAGGATTTTCACCCAGGAGCAAATATTTGAGCGTATAATGCAGCTTAGGAATAAAAAGCGGGATAAAGGCAGGCACCATATCAATTACATTCAGCATAAACCCAGCCGCCAACAGCAGAAACATACCGATATACCTTGCACCGTAGGAAGCGTTTGCGAAAAACTTCCCCTTTTTCTCGGTAGCCTTTGCGATAGTGGAAACTGCCGTTGAGCCTATCAGGATAAAATTCCCCGCGCTGAGCAAATTCCCGAAAGCCAGCCCTGTAAGCGCGCGCCAAGTTACACCTTCAAAAATGCCGTACAGGGCAATTCCTATCAATGCAAGCCCGTTTACCACAAGGGCGGCGGGGAGCATTGTCTTAAGCTCTTCAAAGGCGGGGTTTTTCGGTCTGCGCTTCATAAATACTCCTTAAAGCGGAAATGGCACTCCTTGGTTTGGTGTAATTGCTTTGCGTAATCTTGAATTACTTTGAATCGTCGTAATAATCATGATCTCTCAGATCATGGTGCAGTGGATCGGTCTTTTCCTCTTTATTGTCGTATAATTTTATCATTTTCTTAAGATAGGTACCCACCGAGGAGATCATGGTAAGGATCCCCAGCAGGGCAAACACTATCATAAGCCAATCGGGAAGTGAAAAACGCTTGATAAGCCATGAGCCGCCCCATATAAACAGCAGCAGGGGCACAAGTACCATAAAGCCCACCTGGCTCACCACGGCATAGGCTGAAAAGGGGTTTTGGTGCTTTTTGTTGCCGCCCATTTTAACCTACCATTTCCGCCAGCTTCCAGACATTATTTTCAAGTATCATCTTGGTGTTTATCTTAACGTCCTTGTCGTCCTTGTCCTTTAACGTGATCTCGACATCGCATTCGGTTTCGGAGGTAAGGGTGAAGGAATACTTTCCGTTTTCCCAGGAAATACCGTTATCCTCAATCCTGCCCGATTGGATAAATTCGTAGGAGATACCTAACTGACCATTGCGATCCGCAAATACGGCGCCCTTTCCGTAAGGATCGGTCAGCAGCTTTTCGGCAGCCGTTTCGGTGTAAATGCTCTTTATGAAATCAGAGAACTGCTCAAAGGTCTTATATGTGTCATTGGAGCAGGTGTATAAGCCGTCCTCGGGCTTGTTGCCATAGGGTTCCTGTTCATAAGACATACCCTGTGTGAAATACTGATACGCTTTATAGTTATTTGTGAGAAGGTCGGGTGCGGCAAGCTGCGCGCTTTGCAGCAGCTCCGAAGGGGGATTGAATTCCGTTTCCGCAGGGGTAGTCTCTACAGGCTGTTCCTCCTCTGATTTTGGCATAAAGAAAAGCAAAAATACTACTGCCGAAATTGCCAATAAAACCGCAACGCCTGTTATTATAAGCGAGGGAATGTTAACTGTCTGTTTCTTTTTAGCCATACGCTGTCTCCGTTTTTCTGAAAATTTCTATATTGATTTTATTATATCATACACTATGTAAAAGACATTATACAATAAAATGAAAGAAAATGCAAGTATTGTGAATAAAAAAACTATAAAAAACTATATTTTTTTGCTAAAAGTATGAAATTGGGCTGCTGTGGCATACTAAAGGCTGAAAAAAATTAAAAACACGCTCTAGAGAAAATGAAAAATTATCACCTGTTTCCTTAAAAGCGGGTCACCACTCGCACAATTGCGTTGACAGCACATGTTATAAAATGCGGGCTCTCAATAGCACTACTCTACTGATAGCACGAATTTAAAAAAGCGTCAGGATTTCCTACGGAAATTCTGACCGGTTCTTAAAATAAAGCGGAGCGCCGCTTGCGGCGTGGAGTCTTTATTTTAAGAATTTTTAAATTCTTTTCCAATCAGCAGATTACCGCCAAGTTCTCTGAGAGAACCAAAATTAAAACAACTTTTTATTAGAGAGAAAACATTTAGGAGAAAATTATGTCACAAAGCACTATCATCAGCGGAAAAACCTTACTTAAAGAGCTGAAAAGCCTTGCAAAAGCAATAAAAAACTGCCCCCCTCTTCGAGAGAACCATCTTTTCGAGCGGGAGATAACGGGCTTGATAAAGTCGGCGGAAAATGTATACCTGACTCTTTTTGACGATAAAAGCATTTTGGGTGAAAAAATATCAGCGCTTGACGTTATAAACGACCGCACTGTGTCCGAGCTGACGGAAAGCCTTTCCCAAAACGGATATATCGGCGAGTCGGATATCGACAGCCTGGTGTGGCAGGGGAAGCTGTGCGTTATCCGTGAGGCTTTGAAGGAATGGCGGCAGAAGGGCAGCAGCTTTGATCCTCAGAAGCATTATGAAAAAATGTATGCTTTGAGGGATCTGGATATGGAGGAATTGTCAAAGCTAAGCCCCGTCCACCGAGTTTTTTCCGAGGACAGTATTTACCGCCTGTCCTCGTCGGAAACAAGGGCAATGTTCAGATCGAGAACTGCGCAGCTTGCCCGTGAGATCGGAATCGATGAGGAAAGGTATTTGGGGGAGCTGACAAAGAGAGCGGAAACAGAGGATCGTTCTGTGATAGAGGTATTGGAGACCGATTTCCGCAATGTGTTTCCCTATCGGAAAACGCGGGTCTATTTGCTTGCACTGTTTCTGGTGACCGCCCTTGTCAGCGCTGCGGTGGGCTTGTTTTCTCATCTGTGGCTCGTACCTTTGGTATTTCTGCCTGTTTTCGGCATTGTGAAGCCTTTTGCGGATCTGCTGATTTCAAGAGGAGCAAAAAGTCTTCCTCTCCCTCGGGCGGCTTTTGAGGAAGATACGGCGGAAAGCGAAAACAAAGCCGAGCTGGGCAAGCTATGGGAAAAAGGTAAGACTCTTTGCGCAATGTCCTCTCTTGTAAGCGATGAAAAGTCCTTGGAGGAAGCGCTGAAAAGGCTGAAAAACGCCAAGCTGAAAAATCCGCAGGAGGGCATTTATTACGCTCTGCTTTTGGATCTGCCCCCAAAGGACGAGGAAAAAGACCCCTCGGATAAGGCGCTGTTTTCCGCCGCCGACAGGTTAAGGGAGAAAATATTTCCCGAGTGCGTTTTATTTTTCCGTCATAGGAGCTACTGCAAGACCATGAATAAATGGCAGGGCTGGGAGCGTAAAAGGGGAGCCATTGAGCAGTTGGCAGAGTTTATGTGCGAGCCGAGTGTAAATATTGACCGCGGATTTGCCGACCCCTCTTTTGCCGATCCGGCTTCTGCCGACCGAGTTTCTGCCAGCCGCGCTTCCACCGGTCAAGCTTTTGCAAACGCCTTTTCGGGAAAGCCCCTATACCACAAAAGCTTTGCCTATATTTCGGGAAAAAGAGAAATGGCAGAAGCGACAAAGGACTGCGAATTTATAGCCGCCCTTGACTTCGACACGATCCCTCTTATGGACAGCATAAAAGAACTCAGCGCCATAGCCCTGCACCCCTTAAACAAAAAATACGGCATAATCGCGCCGCGGTGTACCTCAACTCTCGAATCCACCCTGAAAACTCCCTTTGCAAGAGCAATGGCGGGCAACGGCGGCGTCAGCGGAATTTCCTCCTACGACAGCTTTGGGGGAGAGTTTTACTTTGACTGCTTCGGAGAAGGAATTTTTTGCGGAAAGGGGCTTATCAGAAAAAAAGAATTTCTTGACGCCTGCAAGGACAAGCTTCCCAACGAAAGAGTGCTGTCCCACGATATTTTGGAGGGCGGCTTTGCGGGAGTGGGGTACAGCGGAAGCACCGAGTTTTCCGACAGCTTCCCCGCTTCCTCAAAGGCGTATTTCAAAAGGGCGCACCGCTGGATAAGAGGGGATTTTCAGAATATACGCTTTATATTCAAAAAGGAGTTTTCGCCTCTTACCAAATTCAAGCTTTTTGATAATTTCAGAAGAGGTATTGCGCCCCTTTTGATTTTCGCGCTGCTGTTTGTTTCCTGCTTTGCGGAAAAAGGGATTTGGGCTGCAATTACCGCTTACTGCGCTCTGCTTCTGCCCTTTTTGCCCCCTCTTGCAGGGTCGCTTAAAAGGGGTTTTGGCTTTGGTATCACAAGACGGTTTTATTCTCCCATAGTCAGCGAAACAGCGCAGCTTGCTCTAAGGGCGCTAATGGAGCTTATGACCCTGCCAAAGGCTGCTTTGGTCTCTCTTGACGCAGGGGCAAAGGTTCTTTGGAGAACTTTGGTGAGCAAGAAAAAGCTGCTGGAATGGACTACCAGCGGAGTTCTGGAAAAGACTGCCTTTAAGGGCAATGCTTTTTCGCTCCTGCCCGCTTTTTTGGCTTCCCTTGTCCTTTTGGCGTGCGGAGCTTTGGGCATGGGGGTCAAGGCGTCAGGTGCATTTCTTTCTTTTTTGGGGGGAATTTTCATGTGCGCCGCTTTCCCCTTTTTCCTATATGCAGACAAGCCCCGAAAGCGGGAAAAGCCCGTTCTCCCAAAGAAAGCGCGGGCGGAACTGTTATCCCAGACCGAAAAGATGTGGCATTTCTTTGAAAGGTATGTGGGCAAGGACACTCACTTTCTCCCTCCCGACAACGTTCAGTTTTTCCCCGTGTATAGGACGGCAATGCGCACTTCCCCCACAAATATAGGAATGTATCTTTTGGCGGCGGCTGCGGTTTTCAACCTTGGCATAATCGACAGAAAAGAATTTGGGGAAATCGTGGAAAACTCTGTTGAAAGTGTTGAAAAGCTGGAAAAATGGAGGGGAAATCTTTACAACTGGTATGACCTGAACAGCCTTGCAGTCATAAGCGGCTTTGTTTCCTCGGTAGACAGCGGAAATTTTCTCGCCTGCCTTATTGCTGTTAAAGAATGTTTGGTAATAAACGATATTTCCCCCTCTCTTGCGGTAAGGTGTGAGAAAATTATTTCCGAAACAGATCTGGGCGCCTTTTACTGTAAGAAAAAGAAATTATTCAGCATAGGCTATGACAGCGAAAAGGGGGAATTATCGCCCCACCGCTACGATATGCTGATGTCGGAAGCACGGATACTGAGCTACACCGCCATAGCCTTGGGGCAAGCGCCGAAAAGCCATTGGCGCGCCCTTTCCCGAACCATGTCAAGGTGCGGAAGCTATGCGGGAGCCATTGCCTGGACAGGAACCATGTTTGAATTTTATATGCCCGAACTGCTGTTGACCTCAAAGGAGGGAAGTATGAGCTATGAAGCATTGCGCTATTCCTTTTACTGTCAGAAAAGGCGCCACAGACCTTTTGGGATTTCCGAAAGCGGCTACTACGCCTTTGACCGCGACCTGAACTATCAGTACAAGGCTCACGGAGTACAGAAAACCGCTCTGAAAGGCGGAATGGATAGGGAATGCGTTATCAGCCCCTATTCCTCATACCTTGCCATGTCTCTGCACCCCCTTGAAAGCTGGAATAACTTGGCTTTGCTGGAAAGAGAGGGCGCCTTTGACCCCGAATTCGGCTTTTACGAAGCGGTGGACTACACCAAAGGCAGAGTTGGAGACAAGGCTGTTATAAAAAGCTTTATGGCTCACCACACGGGAATGGGCATCTGCGGTGCGGCAAATGCGCTGTGCAATAACATCTGCGCACGGCTGTTTTTAAACGATGAGCGAATGAAACGCGCCGAGGAATTACTGGAGGAAAAAGTTATGGCAGGAGAGAAAGTTCTGAAAATAACGGAAGAGCATTACGATAACGGAAAGGTCATCTGCGAAAGAGAGGAGACTGTAAACCAGCAGGCGGAAAATTCACCTGTAAATGTATTATGGTCGGGACAGCTGGCGCTGTTCACCTCCGCCAACGGCTGCTTTTATTCCACCTATAAGGGAATGTCGGGGGTGGTCAGGACGGCGGATTATCTTGACCGTCCGCAAGGGGCATTTTACGGCTTTTGCGACGAGAAAAATGTCTATCCCTTTTTCGCTCACCCTCGGCTTAAAAATGATCTGAAAACCGTCTTTAACACAGGAGAAACAGAGTATATTATCGATACCGAAAATTTTGCCTTTTCAATGAAAGTTAAGGCTTTGGGAGAGTGTAACGCGGAGATCAGAAGCTTTTCCGTGAAAAACAAAACCAAAAGCAAAAAACAGCTTATGCTTTGCTGTTACAGCGAGCCTGTTCTTGCTCCCTCCCGTGATCATTCAGCCCACCCTATGTTTATGGACTTGTTTTTGAAGATAGGCTATGACAGGGACAGCAAGCTGTTTAAATTTTACCGAAAGGACAGGCACAGCGACCATGTTACCGCCTGCGCCGCGGGATTTTTGGAGGACGAGGACTTTACCTACTGTCTTTCAAAGGAGGATTGTACCGACTACCTGCCTTTTTCTTTCTTTAAAAAAGCCTTTCTGCGGCAGAATGAGGATAAGAGCGTTCCCGATCCCTGTCTGTTTGTACGGGACAGTATCTCCCTTGATGCAGGGGAGGAAAAGCGCTGTACTCTCTTTTACTGTTACGGCGACAGTGTTGGGGAGGTTCAAGATCATGCTTTGCGGCTGAGAATGACGAAAGCTTCAAGCACTCATGCCGGCATAGGCGAAAAAAACAATGATCCGGATATAGGGGAGAACAAAAAGGCGGCTTTGCGGGAAACCGGCGATAGAATTTCCCAAAGCGTTTTTGAACAAGACCCCCTGTCCCCTCTCTCCTTAAACACCTTGCAGGGCAGAATGGCTGAAAGAGTGCTGCCCGCGCTGCTTTACAACGAAGTAATGCAGGAAGAAATATTGCAGGCGCGAAAAAATAATATCCTGAACCGAAAGGAATTGTGGCGCTTCGGCATATCGGGAGATCATCCTCTGCTGGTTACAAGGGGATTGGAGGGGCTTGCCTATATCGCTTTGCTGAAAACGGGGCTTATAGGCTGCGGGATCAACTGCGATTTGGTAGTCCTTTGCTCCAATGCTCTTGAAATGGGCGAAGCGGAAAGCATACTTGGAGGAAACGGCTATGCGCTGCTGATGCCCGAAAAGGACAGCTTTACCCAAAGGGATTATTCCGAAAAAAGAGCTGCCGAAAGGGAAAAGCAGGAGGATATTATCACCCTCATATATTCCCTCGCTGCCTATGTTGATCTGCAAAAGCTGTTTTCACAAGCGGGTCGCCCTATTGATAAAAAATCGGAGGATAAAATGCCCCTTGCCCTGCCCGTTATCCCATGCAGTCACCCCGACAGCGAAAATGGCTTTAAAGAGGGCAGCTATGTCATTGGTAACGAGCATAACACCTGGTGCAATATCCTGGCAAATCCCGAATTTGGATCGCTGCTGAGCCAAAACAGTCTTGGCTTCACCTTCGCCCTCAACAGCAGAGAAAACAAGCTGACTCCATGGAGCAACGACATCATCAAGGACAACTGCGGCGAAATGCTGTTATTGAAAACCAAAGACGCCTATTACGATCTCATACGCGGCAGCAGAGCGGAATTTTCTCCTTACTCCTGCCTTTATGAGGGAACAGTGCTGTCGGTGAACGCAAAGACTGAGGTCAAGGTCTATTCAAGCGGATTGGGAAAGGAAATTTCTCTGACCCTCACCAATACTACAGAGACCGAGCGTTCCTTTGACCTTGTGTATAGGATAAAGCCCCTTATGTCGGCGGACAGAGAGGGCTCAATGGCGGTGGCGTATACTTTGAAAAACGGCGCTGCATTTTTCAACAGTCAAAATGACAATTTCAGCGGAGTAATGGCGCTGTACTGCTCTAAAAAGCCTCAATTCTGCTTTTCACCCCTTGAAATTGCGGCAGGGGATCTTTCTAAGAGTAAGGGAGAGGGCGGAGTTTACAACAGTCCTGTTACAGCTGTTATCATACCCGTTAAGCTGCCACCGAGGGAGAATCTCAGAATACGGTTTATTTTAGGCTACTTTAATGAAGAAAGGGTTTTGGAAAAAGCTATTGAAGAATTTAAAAAGATAGACAGGAGCGGAACAGGGCTTTTAAGCTCTGCGGTGGAAACAGGGCTTTTAGATCAGGCAGCAGAAACAAGACGTTTTAATTCCACAGCGGAAACAGGACTTTTGGATCAGGCAGCAGAAATGGGACGTTTTAATTCCATAACGGAAACAGGACTTTTAGATCAGGCAGCAGAAACAGGATATTTGAATTCCGCAGCCAAAACCGAGCTTTTAAATTCCGCAAGAGAAAGAGCCGCAGCCCTTGCCATTGACTACCTCAAAAAAACAGAGGGCAGCCCTTGCGGAAACGAAGCGGCAAACTCCTTCACCATAAGCACCCCGATACAAAGCCTCAACGAGCTTTTCAACACCTGGCTCCCTCATCAGATAACCGCCTGCCGTCTTTGGGGTCGGACGGGATTTTTTCAGAACGGCGGCGCTTTCGGTTTCAGAGATCAGCTCCAGGACTGTCTTGCTGTGATGTACTTTTCACCCGAAGCTGCTAAGGAGCATATTTTCCGCTGCTGTCAGAGCCAATTCCCCGAGGGAGACGTTCTCCACTGGTGGCATGACCTTAGCGGAAAGAGAGTGGGCGTTCGCACAAGATACAGCGATGACCTTCTGTGGCTGCCTTATGCTGCCTGCTGTTATGACGAGATGTTCGGAGAAGAAGGCTTTTGGGATCGGCAGGCGGCTTACTGTAAGGGTGAGCTTTTGCCGCAGGACAGGCAGGAGCTTTTTATGACAGCGGAATGTACCGAATTTACCGAAAGCCTATACGATCATTGCAAGGCGGCAATGGAAAAGGGCTTCAATAAGGGCACTTACGGTCTTATAAAAATCGGCTGCGGGGACTGGAACGACGGCTACAACAACGTAGGCGTACAAGGCAAGGGTGAAAGCGTATGGCTGGCAATGTTCTATATAATATGCGCAAGAAAATTTGCCGCCATAGCCAAAGAAAAGGACGATACCGAATACGCAGAGAAACTGGAAAAGCGCATTGCGGAGCTGTGCGTCAGCATTGAGGAAAACGCCTGGGACGGTGATCGGTATTTGAGAGCCTTTTATGACAATGGCGAAAAAATGGGCAGCAAGGACAGCGCCGCCTGCCGCATCGACATTCTCCCCCAGGCATTTGCAGTGCTTTGCGATCTGCCCGACGGCGACAGAAGTATTACCGCCCTCAATTCGGCTTATGACAGGCTTGTTGACAAAAAGGCGGGGATAATAAAGCTGTTTACACCGCCCTTTACCGAGGAAAATACCCAAAAGGAAAACCTGGAAATCGGTTTGAATGAAAAGCCTGACCCCAAAGCCAAAAAGTCCAAAAAGTCGGCGGAGAAAAACGCCAAGTCACCCCGCCCCGGCTATGTAATGTCCTACCCCGAGGGAGTGAGGGAAAACGGCGGTCAGTACACCCACGGCGCAGTGTGGTTCTGCCTTGCCTGTTTTAAGGCGGGTCAGAAGGAGAGAGCCTTTAAGCTGCTCAATATGCTGAATCCCGCCCTTAAAACCGAGGACGGCGGAGAGTATGGGGAAAGTTATAAAAAGGAAAAAGAAAAGGCGGTAGAGAATATTCTGAGCAATATCCCAAGCCGCGACAGGAGCATTTTTTCTGCGGAAGCGGAAAGCGCTTTTGCCGCGGAGATAGGAGCAGAAAGCGCCTTTGCCTCGGAGAAAGGAATCGGGGATATTTTATCCTCAAAGACCGCCGACAGTCTTTTACAGTCGGAAACCAAAGAAAATGGAAGAGCGGCCGAAATCCTTTCATCGGCAGCAACCCCCCGATCCGCTGCAAACACCGAAACAACCGAGAGCGCTCTATCCCCCGCCCCCGTGTACCCCGACAAAAATTTTGGCAGAGAGCCTTATTTTATGACCGCCGACATCTACACTAACCCGCAGTGCTACGGCAGAGGGGGCTGGTCTATGTACACGGGCGCGGCAAGCTGGTACTGGAAGTGTATTTTTGAGGGGCTTTTCGGTGGAGAGATGAAAAAAGGTAAACTCATCTTTAAGCCCAATCTGCCAAAGGAGCTTGACGGAACTGAAATGAAGATAAAGATAGGCGGTAAAAAGATGAACCTGCGCTTTAAGTATGCCGAGGGGCAGACTAAGGAAACGGCTGTTGACGGTGAGGGAGATCATGATGTTTTCTTTGGGGATTAAGTTTTAGTAATTTGGAAAATCTGCGAAAGGAGAAAAAGAAATGATAATGGATAACATGGAACTACCGATGAATTTCAATGCTGCGCTGTCGAAAAACGATACGGCAATGGAATATTTTTCCACCTTGACCCCTGCGCATAAGAGGGAGATTATTGCGCATGCGCATAGTATCAGGTCTAAGGAAGAAATGGAAAAGTTTGTCAGTCGGTTGGATCAGACGTTGTGGATATAGTTCTTATGGGGCTGTAAAAAAGCAGCCCCTTTGTTTATGCTCTCAGGAAAGTTGTGCTTGATTTATGGTTCTCTTAGGATATGTTGTGTTGATTTGCGGTTCGCTCAGGGAATGTTGTGCTGATTTGTGGTTCGCTCAGGGGATGTTGTGCGAGTGAAAGCCCGCTTTTCGGGAAGCTGTGCGAGTGGAGACCCGCTTTTAAGGAAAGTTGGCGGTAATTTACTGATTTAAAAAGAATTTCAAAATTCCGAAAATGAATGCTCAAACTGTCTGCTTTGGGCGTTGACGTCCTGTCAACGCTTTGGGCAG
>JAAVIE010000018.1 GCA_014799325.1 Oscillospiraceae bacterium | reverse complement strand
TGTATGGATGATGACGATATGAGAAGAGGCAGACCCAGCTGTCACAAAGCCTTTGATGAAGCCACAGCGCTTTTGGCAGGTGACGCGTTGGAAATGTATCCTTTTGAGGTGCTGACGTACAGTGTGAATAACGGTGTCAGCGCCGAAAACACGCTAAAAATGGTCAAAATGCTGTCCTGGTGTGCAGGCGCTGTGGGAATGATAGGCGGACAGCAGATAGATACCGAATTTGAAGGACAGCCTTTTACCGAAGAAGAACTGCTCCAAATGTACAAACTGAAAACCTCGCGTTTGCTTCAGGGCGCAGTGTGTATGGGCTGTCTGTCTGCCAATGCAGATGATGATACCGTAAAAGTTGCCTTTAATTATGCTGACAGGCTGGGGCTGGCTTTTCAGATCATAGACGATATCCTTGATGTATGCGGTGATGAAAAGACCTTGGGAAAGCCTATCGGAAGCGATAAGGACAACAACAAGACTACCTATGTTACCTTAGTCGGATTGGATAATGCTAAGGAAAAAGCACGGCTGCTGACCGAGGAAGCTTTGAGCATACTCGATAAATTTGAGAATAATCAGTTTTTAAAACAGCTTACATTAAAACTTTTAAATAGAAATAAGTAGGTGAAACTATTGAAAGATTACATCAATGTTGCCATATTGGTGCCTGTTTTGAGTTGGGCGATCGCACAGCTCATAAAAGCCATGATTTATGGCATCAAATACAGGACCTTCAACCCGGAAAGATTGTTTGGCTCAGGTGGAATGCCCTCCTCCCACTCCTCCACCGTATGCGCGCTGGTGATCACCGTGTACCGAATGGAGGGCTTGTCTTCCCCTGTATTTGCCCTTTCAATGATACTTGCCATGATAACCATGTATGACGCCACAGGTATAAGAAGGGCGGCAGGTATCCACGCAAAGCAGATCAACAGACTTCGTCATATTATTGATGAGCTTGACGAGGAGACTATTGACAAAATAGAAGAAAAGATAGAGGACGATGACGAGGACGATCCTGAGGAAACTGCGGAGTTAAAGGAATTCCTGGGTCATACGCCGCTGCAGGTCATTTTCGGCGCGTTGCTGGGCATTCTGATAGCAGTGGTATTTCCCACAGATTATTTTATAAGCTGATTTTTTAGTGTTTTTCGGCTATTATTTCCAAATATTGAATAAAATGTGTTATGACAGCGAAAAACTATATTCCACGCGTTTTTAAAGGAGGTCAAGGAATTTGATCTTATCTTCTAAAATTTCTCCCGAAGCTATAAAAAAGCTTTCATTAAGTGAAATGGAACAGCTTTGTTCCGAGCTGCGATCATATATTATTGATATTGTGTACGGCACAGGCGGACATTTGGCCTCCAGCCTTGGCACGGTGGAGCTTTGTGTAGCTTTACACAGAGTTTTTTCAACTCCCGAGGATAAAATTATCTTTGACGTAGGTCATCAGGCTTACGCACATAAAATTATTACAGGAAGATACAGGGATTTTTGCAAGCTGAGGACGGAAAACGGCATTTCGGGCTTTCCCCGTCCTGATGAATCTCCCCATGATGCGTTTATTGCAGGACACGCAAGCACCTCTATATCAGCCGCATTGGGTATAGCCAAGGCAATGGAGATAAATGACGATTTTCACCATGTTATTTCCGTTATCGGCGACGGCGCGCTGACAGGCGGAGAAGCCTATGAGGGATTAAATAACGCAGGTAAGCTGAAAAGAAATTTCATTGTAATTCTCAATGACAATGAAATGTCAATTTCTAAAAATTCGGGAGCAGTTGCCAACTATCTTACGCAAATGACCTCCTCCACAAAGTATTTTGAAACAAAAAAACGTGTAAAGGAAGCTCTCTCAAAGTCCGTTATTGGCAGAGAACTGTCAAAGTCGGTCAGTGGTACAAAGGAGCTTGTTAAGTTCGCAATTTTCCAGAGCAATATTTTTGAAAATTTAGGATATAAATATTTAGGACCTATCAACGGAAACAATTTGGGCGAGCTTTTAGATGTGCTTAATGTGGCAAAACAGTTTGACCGCCCCTGCATTATCCATATAAAGACAAAAAAGGGGAAGGGTTATCCTCCTGCCGAACAGAATTCGGGAGAGTATCACGGACTTGCCAAGCATAAAAACGATACCTGCGACGAGCATAACGATACATATTCCGAAATTGCGGGAAAATATATAGATCGGCTGGCGGATAAGGACAAGAGAATATGCGCCATTACCGCAGCTATGAAGTACGCTACAGGACTTCAGCACATTGCAAAGGATCACAGGGAAAGATTTTTTGATGTGGGGATAGCTGAAGAACACGCGGTGACATTTGCGGGCGGTTTGGCTTCCCAGAAAATGATACCCATTTTTTGCGTGTACTCTACTTTTATTCAGCGCTGCTTTGATCAGATCATTCACGACCTGGCTATTGAAAGAGAGCATACAGTGCTGGCAGTTGACAGAGCGGGCTTTGTGGGAGAGGACGGAGAAACTCACCAGGGCTTGTTTGATGTAGCCATGCTGTCGATCATACCAAATATGGAAATTTTTTCTCCCTCCAATGATGCGGAGCTGAGAAGTTCTTTTTATAAGGCGGTATATAAATGCAAAGGAATAGCCGCTGTCCGCTATCCAAAGGGTGAAGCGGTCTTAAGCGACAGGAATGATGCCGATTATGATATTCGGTATTTTAAATTTGACAAAAACAATAAAAAACAGCTGATGATCACCTATGGCAGAATAACCGAATTTGCCATAGAAACAGCAAAACAAAAGGAGATCGACCTTTTACAGCTGGTAAAAATTTTCCCCATTGTGGAAAAGTCTGTTGAAAGTGCGGAAAAATACGATAAGATCATCTTTTTTGAGGAAGGTATCATGTCAGGCGGTATCGGTGAAAAATTTGCTTTTGAACTTATGAAAAGGGGCTGGAAAGGGGATTACAAAACCGTTGCTGTTGAAAACCGCTTTGTAAGCTACAGTGAGACTGAAAGTCAGCTTGCAAAATTTAAGCTTGATACAAATGGTATGATCGAAGAAACAGGTGATTTTTTTGAGCAGACTTGATGTGGAATTAGTGAGCCGAAAGCTGGTCAAAAGCCGAAACGTGGCACAGCAGATCATAAAAGAGGGGATCGTTTTTATAAACGGCAAAGCGTCTGGCAAAGCATCTGCCGAAGTCAGTGAAATTGATATAATAGAATTGAAAGGCGATCTGCCAAGATATGTAGGGCGCGGCGGTTTAAAGCTGGATAAGGCGATAAGTGAGTTTGGGATAGATCTGAAAGAAAAAGTTTGTATAGATATTGGAGCGTCTACAGGCGGATTTACCGATTGTATGCTGCAAAATGGCGCAAACCTTGTATACGCTGTTGATGTGGGTAGAGATCAGCTTGACGCTGCTTTAAAAAATGACAGCAGAGTTATTTCTCTTGAACAGACGGATATAAGGGAGGCAAAGGGAAAAATACCCCAAAAAGCCGATTTTATCAGTATTGACGTTTCCTTTATCTCTTTGAGGACTGTTTTGCCTTTCGCATTGGATCTTCTTAAACCCACGGGAAGTATAGCGGCTCTGATAAAACCGCAGTTTGAGGTAGGTAAAAGCGGATTGGGAAAAAACGGTATCGTCAAAGATCCGAAGCTCAGAGAAAAGGCTGTAATCGAAATAAAAGAGTGTGCTTCTTTTCTGGGGCTGAAAATTGCGGGAACAGTTCAGTCTCCCATTGCGGGCGGCGACGGAAATATAGAATATCTAATCTATTTATTGAGGTAAGAATGAAGGTATTTATTTGCGCAAATCTGTTTAAAGATAAAACCAAGGCTATTTTTCCCAAGGTGGTAAAAGCTTTGAAGTCCTATAAGATAACTCCCTTTGCAGAAAAGAAATACGAAGCTGTCTGCTTTGATATAAAGGTAGACGGTATCAGCTTTGGCGAAGCGGATAAAAATGCGGAAGTATGTGATATTTTTCTCACTATCGGGGGGGACGGAACGATCCTGCGCTGGGGGAAAAAAGCCGCTTTATTCAATAAGCCCCTTTTGGGCGTCAATACGGGGCGGCTGGGCTTTATGGCTACTTTGGAGCAGGACAGCCTGTCAAAATTAGGCTCTCTTGTTGACGGAAAATATAAGCTAAGCACAAGAATGATGCTTGATGTGGCGATAAATACCGAAAAGGGAACAAGGAGCTTTAAAGCGCTCAATGACGTTGTATTATTCAAAGCCACCACATCAAAGCTGCCCGAATACAGAGTTATCAGCGGGAATACCGAAGTGGAAAAGGTAAGGGCGGACGGTCTTATCATAAGCACTCCCACAGGCTCCACAGCTTATTCTCTTTCTGCGGGAGGACCTATTATTGATCCCAAGATCTCCTGCTTTGAGGTAACGGCGTTGTCGCCTCATACCCTTTTCAACAGACCAATGCTGCTTTCGGTGGACGAGCCTTTGAAAGCAAGCTATGCGGCTTATGAAAACAGTGAGGTGTTTGTATCGGTGGACGGAAGCGAGCCTATGCAGCTTTTCCCAAAAGACACCATAAGTATAGGCAGGTCAAAGCTTGAGTTAAAGCTGATAGACATTGACGGAGCGAGCTTTTACAGCTCCGTTCACAATAAACTGATGAAGCCTTTGAAGTAGAGGTATCACTTATGAAGAAAAAAAGGCAGGCTGAAATTTTATCCATAATCAAGGAGCGCACTGTTGAAAATCAGGAAATGCTTATAAAGGCTCTTGCCAAGCGGGGGTATAACGTGACGCAAGCCACTGTGTCAAGGGATATCAACGAACTGCGCCTTGAAAAAAGTCTTAATGAGGACGGGGTGAGTTGTTATGTGCAGGTTCCCGATGATAAGAAATACGACACTATTTTTCAGCAAGCCATACTAAGCGTAGATTATGCAATGAACATTGTCTGTTTAAAGTGCCGTTCGGGGCTTGCAAACGCCGCCTGCGCCACTTTTGATATTATGAATCCGGACAGCGTTGTGGGAACCATAGCGGGAGACGATACGGTCTTTATTCTAACAAGATCGGAAGCCGATGCAAAAGGCTTGTGCGAAAAAATCAAGAAAATGCTCTGAATATAAATTTGTCAGAGTTTTGGAAAGGAAGTGAAATAGCTTGCTGAAAGAATTGGATATAGAGAATCTTGCGGTAATAGAAAAGGCAACTATTTCCTTTTGTGACAAGCTTAATGTTTTTTCGGGAGAAACAGGCGCGGGAAAAAGTATCCTTATCGGCGGGATAAACGCTGTTTTAGGCGGAAGAACAGGCAGGGACATAGTGAGAACGGGAGAAAACAAGGCTGTGGTTACAGCCCTTTTTGACGATGTTCCCAAGGAAACTCAAAGAAAATTAGAGGAAAACGGATATTCCTATGACGGCGAGCTGCTTTTGCAGAGGGAGATCTCCATTGACGGAAAAAGCACGGCGAGGATCAACGGAAAGGTCACTACCGCCGCAGTTTTAAAGGAAATAGCCGCAGACCTGATAGATATACACGGACAGCATGATACCGCCATTCTGATGAGTACAGACAATCAGCGGCAGATACTCGATTCCTATGGCGGTCTTAATGAAAAGCTGAATGCGTACAAAGAGGTATTTCACCAATTCTCCCAGATCAGCAAGCAGGTAAAGGCTTTACAGCAAAAGATCGAGGACAGGGATAACCGTATTGAGGAATTAAAGGAAAAGATCGAAGAAGTTTCCGGCTATGAGCTGTATGCAGGCGAGGAAAAGGACGTCACCGAAAAGCTGGAAAAGGCTCGTTCCTTTGAATCGGTGCAGAAGGCGTTGTCACAGGCTTATGGAAGTTTGTGCGGTTATGACGACGAAAGCTCCGCTGTAAGCCTTATTCAGAACGCTTTACACAATCTTGAAAAAATAACAGATCCCGATAATGATGCTGACGAATATGGCAAGCTGTCAAAAAGGCTTTCCGAAGCCATAATAGAGATCGATGACATTGGCTCGGAAATATCAAAAAATATAAGCGATGAGTACAGCTCTGAAAGCATTTCACTGCTGGAAAACCGTCTTAGTGACTTGCTTTTGCTTAAAAGGCGGTACAGACGGGATATAGATCAGCTCATTTTTGATGTGGAGGATTGGAAACAGGAACTGGAGGATCTTCAGGGCAGTGATGATGTTTTAGAGGAATTGAACGAAAAGCGCAGGGAACTGGCTGAACAGGTAAAGTCTCAAGCCTCGGAGATCAGCGAATTGAGAAAAGAAGCTGCCGAAAGACTTGTCAAGAAAATAACGGACGAGCTTGTTTTTCTTGATATGCCGAATATCAGGTTCGTTTTTGATTTTCAGAAGGACAAGATCTCCATTACCGGAATGGACAAGGTGGAGATGCTTATTTCAGTAAACAAGGGCGAGGAGCCCAAGTCTATGAATAAGATAGCGTCGGGCGGCGAGCTGTCAAGAATAATGCTGGCTGTCAAAAACGTGCTTGCTTCCGCCGATAATGTGCCTACTATGATTTTTGACGAAATAGACACGGGTATAAGCGGAAGAGCGGCTCAAAAGGTGGGCGTTAAGCTCTCGGAGATCGGAGAGAAAAGACAGGTGCTTTGCGTTACTCACTTGGCGCAGATTGCTGCTATGGGCGACAGGCACTTGCTTATTGAAAAGAAAAGCGATGAGATTCGGACTTATACCACCGTTCACCCTCTTGATTTTGACATGAGGAAAAGGGAAATTGCAAGAATTATTTCGGGTGATTCAGACAGTGCGGCAGCTTTGTTAAGCGCAGAAGAATTACTGAAAAGAAAAGGATCGGCAAAGTAGGTATAAGATTGGGAACGATAATAGCTTTTTGTTTATTTTGCTTTGGAAGGACTTTTGGAAACATATAGATGAATTATAAAATTAACTTGGGGATATGGAAAAACGTTTTCTGTATTCCGTCGGTAATTGTTGACAGATATATAAAGTTAGCAGGCGAAAACGATATAAAGGTCTTGCTTTATCTTTTGAGGAATGCAGATGAAGCTTTCAGCAGTGAAGAACTGGGGGAACAGCTTGGGATAGATCCCGAACAGGCAGAGGAAAGCGTGAACTTCTGGATCAAGCGTGAGGTGCTTAGCATAGACACTCTCGGAAACCTCGCTCCCTCGGACAGTAAGACGGAAATCAATATCAAAAAGACAGTCGTGGCGGAAAATGCTTCGGGCGGAGCAACAGCAAAAACCGAAAACACTTTTGCTCCCGCATCGTCTTTGGCTGAAAGCGTTGTCAGAAAGGTGAATTTGGAGAGAACCCCAGATTTTCCTCCCGTGGAAATTGCGCAGACTGTCAGAAACAACGCCAATGCAGACTTTTTATTCAAGCAGTGCGAAAAGCTTTACGGCAGACCATTAAAGCACAACGAACAGAATACTGTTATGGTGATTTTAGAGGACACATGTCTGCCTGCCGAGGTTTGCCTTATACTTATAAACTACTGCTTTTCTGTTGGGAAGGCCACCCCTGCTTATATGAGGAAAACTGCCTTGGAATGGTCGGAATCCGAGATAACAACTATCGAAAAGGCAGAGGAAAGAGTGGCAAGGCTTAACACTTTCAATGGAGCAGTGGGCAGATTCAAGAAAATGTTTGAGGTCACATCTTCTTTTTCAAAACAGCAGGAGGAGATGATCGACAAATGGGTCAATGTTTACGGTTTAAGTGACGAAATGATAGAAGAAGCATACCAGCTTACCTTAAACGGTGCGGGGAAGCTCTCTTTTCCCTATATGAACAAGATCCTGGAGGATTGGAACAGCAAGGGCTATAAGAATGTGGAGCAGATCCGTTCGGAAAAATCTTCCAAAGCTAAAAAGGAAACAGCTGAATCTTCCTTTGATATTGCCGAAATAGAAAAAATGATAAATAATAAGTACATGAATTCGGGAGAAAATGAATGAGTTATTTAAGCAAATACTACACAATGGCTGAAAATGAGCTTGATATCAGAAGAAACAAAAATGCGGAAATACAAAAAGAGCATATAGAAAAGGCAGAGAAAAAGGTTCCTCAGATAAAAGAGCTTAGAAAACAGATAGGAAAGCAGGGAGTAAGACTGTCTACAGTATTGCTTGAAAAAGGCAGCGCCAAAGAGGCAGTCAAGGAGATCTCGGTAAAAACTATTGAGATAAAGCGTAAAATAAGAGATTTGTTGGTTGAAAACGGTTTTGATGAGAATTATCTTGAACCCGTTTACAGCTGTGAAAAATGTAAGGACAGCGGTCTGTATGAGGGAAAACGCTGTTCGTGCTTTATGAATGATGTGAGGAGTTTTCAGTGTGCGGATCTGAACAGATCTTCGGGGATGAATCTGTGTTCCTTTGATACCTTCGACCTTTCCCTATATCCCGAGAAGAACAGACAGACAATGGAGAGAGTATATTCCTACTGCGTTAAATTTGCGGAGGATTTTCACCTGCCATGCAAGGGTATCCTTATGACAGGAGCCACAGGACTTGGAAAAACTCATCTTTCCCTTGCTATAGGAAATAAGGTCATAAACAGCGGTTATGGCGTTATTTACGGTTCTGCTCCCGATCTGCTCAGAAGAGTCGAAAAAGAACATTTTAATAATAAGGAGGAAGAAACCGATACCGAGCAGTTACTGCATGATTGTGACTTGTTGATACTTGACGATTTAGGGGCTGAGTTTGATTCAAAATTCAATCAGTCGATTTTGTATAATCTGATAAATATGCGAATAAATAAGGGAATTCCCACTATAATCAGTACCAATGCCACTTTATCTGAATTAAAGGAAAGATACGGAGAGCGTATACTTTCACGAATGCTTACAATGGAAAATCTTCCGTTCTGCGGAAACGATATCCGTATTTTGAAGAATATGTCGGGAAAATAAAGTTTGAATTTTCTTTACAGCTTTTGTTTCCTGTGATATAATTTTTATAAAAATATAAGTAAAAGAGGTAGATGCTATGAATCTTTATCCAATGAAGCTTTCTGCGCCCTGCAAGGACTATCTGTGGGGCGGAAACCGCCTTCGTGAGGAATATGGCAAGGTTTCCGATGCAGATAAAATTGCCGAGAGCTGGGAGCTGTCCTGCCACAAGGACGGAGAAAGCGTGATCGCCAACGGTGAATTTAAGGGAGAGACCCTTACCGCCTACATTGAAAAGCAGGGTAAACAGGTATTGGGAGATAACTGCGGAAGATTTGAGTATTTTCCCATTCTGATAAAGCTTATCGATGCAAAGGATAACTTGTCCGTTCAGGTACACCCCGATAACGAATACGCAATGAGGGTCGAAGGCGAGTACGGAAAGACCGAAATGTGGTATATCGTGGACTGCGATCCCGGAGCAGAGCTGCTTTACGGCTTCAAGCACGATATTACCAAAGAAGAATTTGAAAGAAGGATCAAGGACAACACCCTTTTAGAGGTGACAAACAATGTTCCTGTTCACAAGGGTGACGTGTTCTTTATAAAATCGGGCACACTCCATGCTATTGGAAAAGGTATACTTATAGCTGAGATACAGCAGAATTCCAACACCACTTACCGCATTTATGATTACGGCAGAGTGGGGGCAGACGGAAAACCCCGTCAGCTCCATGTGGACAAGGCTGTTGAGGTAACAAAGCTGACTCCTCCCGAATTCCCCACAAAGGCTATGGGAGAGGTGGAGCAGAAGGAGGGATATTCCGTTCAGCTCCTTTCAAAGTGCGAGTATTTCCGCGTTAATAAGGTTTCCGTACAGGAAAGCTGTGAGCTTGAAGCAGGAAAAGCTTCCTTTAATTCCGTTCTTGTATTGGACGGACAGGGAGAGATCGACGGCGTGGAGTTGAAGAAGGGTGACAGCTGTTTTATCCCCGCAGGCTACGGAAAGTATACATTTAAGGGCAAGGCCGAACTGGTAGTTACTGACATCGAATGAGAACAGGAGTCTATTATGGCTTATTCACTTGGAATAGATATAGGCGGAACCAACATCAAGGCAGGCGTAGTCGACGATAAATTCAACATAATTGCTCAAAGCAAGGTCAAAACTAACTCAGAGCAGGGAAGCGCCGAGGTTTTGAAAAAAATAGCCGAAGCCGGAAAGCTCGCTATAGAGGAGTCAAAAATACCTTTGTCGGAGATCAGCTGGGCAGGTATGGGCTGCCCGGGCACCTGCAACCCCGAAACGGGTCTGGTGGAATACTCCAACAATTTAAAGTGGGAAAATGTGCCATTGCAAAAAACCGTTGCGGAAGCCTTGGGCATTCCCGCATATATCGAAAATGACGCCAATGCCGCGGCATTGGGAGAGTTTTATGCAGGGGCGGCAAAGGGCGCGGACAGCGCGGTCATCATAACCCTCGGAACAGGCTTGGGCGCAGGAATAATCATAAACGGAAAGCTTTTCAGCGGCTCAAATTATGCAGGGGCTGAAATAGGTCATACCGTTCTTGATCCTCACGGAGACCCTTGCACTTGCGGAAGAAAGGGCTGTTTTGAAACATTTTGTTCCGCTACAGCGCTTGTAAAATACACTAAAAGAGCCATTGAGCAGCACCCCGATTCTCTTTTGGCAAAAACTGCCGATGAAGAAGGACGGATAAGCGGAAGGACTGCCTTTAACGCCGCAAGAGCAGGAGATAAGTATGGGCAGGAGGTGGTCGATAATTTCATCGGCTATCTGGCATGCGGACTTATCAACACCATAAATATTTTCCAGCCCGATATTCTCTGTATCGGCGGAGGCGTCAGCAACGAAGGAGAAAACCTGCTAAATCCTCTTAAAGAACGTATCAGGCAGGAGGTCTACTCAAAAAACAGCAGTCACAATACCGAAATTGCTCTTTGCAGTCTCGGAAACAGGGCAGGGATAATCGGCGCGGCTTTGCTGGGCAGACAGCATCAATAATTTATAGGATAAATTTTTTAAATATGACATACAGCTGTCATATTTAATGTGATATAGTTAGAAAGGAATATCGAAAAAATGAGAAGTGATTTGATAAAAAAGGGAGTTGACAGAACTCCTCATAAAGCTTTGCTTAAATCTCTGGGACTAATCGACAGCGAAATGGACAAGCCTTTTATAGCTGTTGTCTGCGCTGCCAGCGATTATGTTCCCGGACACAGCCATTTGCACGAAATTTCAAAATGCGTAAAGGACGGCATCAGAAATGCAGGAGGAGTTCCCTTTGAATTTTTCACAATAGGCGTTTGTGACGGACTTGCCATGAACCATAAGGGAATGAGATACTCCTTGGCATCAAGAGAGCTTATTGCGGACAGTATCGAGGTCATGCTTACCGCTCACCCCTTGGACGGCGTTGTATTTATCCCCAACTGCGATAAGATAGTTCCTGGAATGATAATGGCGGCGGCAAGAATGAACCTGCCTTCGATCTTTGTCAGCGGAGGTCCTATGAAAGCGGGCTGCGTGCAGGGAAAAAGAGTTGGATACAGCGAAATATATGAAGCTATCGGACAATATTCCAACGGCGAAATAGACGAATCTGTTTTAAAGGATTACGAAAACAATGCTTGTCCCACCTGCGGAAGCTGTTCGGGTATGTACACNGCCAANTCCATGAACTGCCTTACNGAAGCTATCGGACTTGCNNTGCCNTATAACGGCACNGAGCCTGCTGTNAATTCCGCAAGAAGAAGAATTGCCAAGGAAGCNGGNGAAAGAGTTGTNGAGCTTTANAAGCANGNNATNAAGGCAAAGGACATTCTCNCCAAAAANAATATGATAAANGCNCTTGCCACNGATATGGCTATCGGNGCTTCTTCAAANACCGTTCTGCACCTTNTGGCAATNGCTCATGAAGCNGGTATCGACATNACNTTGTNGGANATTGATTCTGTNAGCAGGAGAGTTCCTCAGCTTGCAAAGCTGAATCCNGCAAGCGATGTTTTCATAGAGGATCTGAACGCNGNNGGCGGNATACAGACTNTANTGAANGAGCTTGACAAGGTTGGTGCTGTCAACACCGATGNTCTCACTGTTTCGGGCACNCAGAAGGAAAGATTGGCNGCNGCAAAGGACGCTGACGGAATTATCGTNCACAANGCNGATTCTCCTATNAGAAAAGACGGCGGTATCGCAATTCTNACNGGAAACCTTGCAGAAAACGGAGCNGTCGTAAAGCAGGGCGCNGTAAAGCCGGAGATGATGGATACCACCTGCACCGCAAAGGTTTACGACGGTGAGCAGCTTGCTGTTGACGCTATCCTTGGCGGAGATATTCAGCCGGGAGATGTTGTCGTTATCAGATACGAGGGACCTAAGGGCGGACCCGGAATGCCGGANATGCTGGCACCTACNGCAGCTATTGTNGGAAAGGGTCTTGACGGNTCNGTTGCTCTGATCACAGACGGACGTTTCAGCGGTGCAAGCCGCGGCGCGGCNGTGGGACANGTTTCTCCCGAAGCNGCNGAGGGCGGACTTATTGCNTTTGTGGAAAACGGNGACAAGATCCACATAGATATTCCCAACAGAAAGATAGAACTGCTTGTAAGCGATGAGGAGCTGGCAAAGCGCANGGAAAAAGGCANNTTGCCNCCNAAGGAATTAAGCGGTTATTTGAAGCGCTATGCAAAAATGGTCACAAGCTCCAACACCGGAGCGGTTTTCTCCGACTAAGGATCAGCNGAAAGGAGAAAACCCNTGGCAAAGGAAGAAAACAANAANATTCACGACGGACACCGTCAGCGTNTCAAGNAAAGNTTTTTGNANTANGGNCTGGACAGCTTTACAGATGTTCAGNTNTTGGAAACNTTGNTNTTTTACGGTATACAGCGAAAGGATACNAANGANACNGCTCATCTCCTTTTAGAAAAATTTAATTCGCTGAAAGGAGTTTTTGAGGCAAGCTATGAGGANCTTCTTGAGGTGNANGGCGTAACGGAAAACGCCGCAAGCNTGCTGAGGTTTTTCCCAATGGCTTCCAAAAAGTATCTGGAATTAGCCTATANGGAAANCAAGACAAANAAATTCAACACCCCCAAAAAGCTTAAACAGTANTGTATGCAGTTATTTTTGGGAGAGAAAAAGGAAATGGTCTATGCCATAGCCTTGGACAGNGATTTAGCGATCGTGGGAAAGGAGGCTCTTAATACAGGCACACCNGACAGTGTTTTCCTTTCATACAGAAAGCTTACGGAATTTGTTCACAAAAATAAGACAAGCCGAATCGTTCTTACCCATAACCACCCNGGCGGTACNGAAATGGTTTCAAGANCCGATATTGAAGCGACCCGCGATACTGCGGAGNTATTGTATCAGATCTCCGTTGAGATAGTTGACCATATCATTGTGGGCAAGACNGGAGCCACAAGTATGAGAGAAGAAGGTATCGCAAAGGANGTCTGGGAGAAATACGGAGCAAATGACTTTCNATAATTATGGATCATTTTGAATTACATTCGCAATATCAGCCTANGGGCGACCAGCCNCAGGCNATAGAAANGCTGGCAAANGGAGTTNTGAACGGCGATAAGGAACAGGTGCTGAAAGGCGTTACNGGTTCNGGAAAAACCTTTACNATGGCTAACATTATAGCNAAGGTCAANCGCCCCACATTGGTGCTTGCNCANAACAAGACCCTGGCGGCNCAGCTTTGCAGTGAGNTNNGNGAGTTTTTNCCCAACAATGCCGTTGAATACTTCGTTTCATACTACGANTATTATCAGCCCGANGCNTATATNCCNTCNACNGACGCTTATATTGAAAAGGACAGNGCNATAAACGACGATATAGACCGTCTNAGGCACTCNGCCACATTTTCNTTGGCGGAGCGCAGAGATGTTATTATCGTATCNAGCGTTTCCTGNATATATTCTTTGGGAAGTCCCGAGGATTACCGCGCNAATGTTATCTCTATCCGCAAGGGTACNGAGATCGGACGNGATCAGCTGATAAAAAGNCTGGTGGAAATACAGTATGAGCGCAATGATGTGAATTTNGTCCGCAATAAGTTCAGAGTNAGNGGCGATGTGGTNGAGATCTTTCCTGCGGGAAACCCTGCGGAGACCGCATTGCGCGTGGAGTTTTTCGGCGACGAGATAGACAGGATCTCCGAGATCGAGGTAGTTACGGGAAAAGCCAGGAGGGAACTGCTCCATGCAGCTATATTCCCTGCAAGCCATTATATTGTTGACAGGGCAAGGCTGGAATCCGCTCTTGAAGAAATCAGAAGGGAAATGGAAGAGCGGGTGGAGTTTTTCACCGAAAACCACAAGCTGATAGAAGCACAGCGAATTGCGGAAAGAACCTCCTACGACATTGAAATGCTTAAGGAAATAGGCACCTGCAAGGGAG
>JAAVIE010000017.1 GCA_014799325.1 Oscillospiraceae bacterium | reverse complement strand
GGCGTTCCTAAAGCAGAGCTTACAACGGAAAATCTTGATGCTTTGAAAAAGGGAATCGTGAATCTTAAAGCACATATTGAAAATATGCACAAGTACGGTGTTCCTGTAGTAGTGGCGATCAACCATTTCTACACCGACACTGAGGCGGAAATTCAATATATAAAGGACTTCTGCAAGGAAATGGGAGTTACCGTTGCATTCTCCGACGTATTTCTTAACGGCGGAGAGGGCGGAAAGGAGCTTGCGCAGGCGGTAGTTGACACTATCGAAAAGTGCGAGGGCTGCCAAAGCAATTTCAAGCCCATTTATGACGAAAAGCTCCCTATAAAGGAAAAGCTTGATATAATCGCAAAGGAGATATACAGAGCCGAGGGAGTTACCTACACCTCTACCGCAGAAAAGGCGATCAAGGAGATAGAGGACTTGGGTTACGGCAATATCCCCGTATGCGTGGCTAAAACACAGTATTCCTTGTCCGACGATCCCGCCAAATTAGGCAAGCCCGAAAACTTCACTATTACTATCCGTGACGTTAAGCTTTCCTCAGGTGCAGGCTTTGTGGTAGCCTACGCAGGCGACATCATGACAATGCCCGGACTTCCCAAAGTACCCGCTGCCAACAACATTGACGTGGACGATCTGGGCAGCATAAGCGGCTTGTTCTGATATGGAAAAGTACATCTCAAACAGCGCCGCTGACACCGTAAGGATAGGCACAGACTTTGCCGAAAGGCTAAAGGCAAACGACGGCGTTTTGTACAAGGGAGAAATGGGAGCAGGGAAAACCTACTTCACCAAAGGAATCGCCAAAGCCTTTGAAATAATCGAGGAGGTCACAAGCCCCACCTTTGCTCTTATCAACGAATATTACGGCAAGCTTAATATATTTCACTTTGACCTGTTCAGAATAGACAGCTTTGACGATTTATACGCAATAGGATTTTTCGATTATTTTGACAGGAACGGAGTTCTCTGCGTGGAGTGGAGCGAAAACATTCCCGACCTTGCCCAAAGCTTTGACACCGTGTATCAGGTGACTATAAGCAAGACAGGGGAGGAAAGCAGAGAGATCACCATAGAAAAAATAAAATAAAATCGGGATAAAAATGCTAATTTTAGGATTGGATTCATCTGCCGTTGTAGGTTCATGCGCTTTATGCGAGATCGACCCTGAGGACAGCGGCAAAAACAAAATAATAGCGGGCAGCTTTATCAACACAAGACAGACCCATTCACAAACCCTGATGCCCATGGCGGAAAATATGCTGAAATGCGCGGAAACAGACACGAAAAGCCTTGATTGCATAGCCGTCACCGCAGGTCCCGGTTCCTTTACGGGAATACGGATAGGAGTAGCGGCAGTAAAGGGTTTAGCCTTTGCTTTGGGAATTCCTTGTGTGGGAGTTTCCACTCTCCACGCTCTCGCCTATAATCTGCTTGGCATAGACTGTATAGCCTGCGCCGTTATGGACGCAAGGTGCAGTCAGTATTACAATGCGCTTTTCAGAATAAAAGGGAACAATATAGAGCGGATAACCGAGGACAGGGCTATTTCCAATGATGATCTGGCAAAGGATCTGTCACAGTATAAGGGGGAAAAAATACTCCTTGTGGGTGACGGAGCAGAACTTGCCTATAAGATGTTGAACAATGTTCACCAAGATAATGAAATCGGCGTGCTGAACGGAGTTCAAATTGAACTTGCACCCTTGGAACTCCGTCTGCAAAGGGCTGAAAGCGTTTGCCTTGCTGCGGCTGAATACAAAAAGGTGTCAGCAAAGGAGCTTTTGCCCGTATATCTAAGACTTCCCCAGGCAGAAAGGGAAAGGCTGGCAAGGGAAAAGGCAGACGGTAAATAGGAGGTAAGTAATTATGTCCGACAATTATATCGAAAAAGAAATAGATGACGCGGCATATTATGCAGAGCGCAGGAAAAATAGGAAACGCAGAAATACTGTTTTTCTAATGGGAATAGTCGCTCTTATTGTTTTTGTTGTCGCAGCGATAGTCATTATCTTTCTTTTGGAAAAGGAAAAAGAGAAATGTGATATTGCACCCGATAAGCCCGTTATTTATCTTTATCCTAACGAAGAATTGGAGGTTTCGGTCAAATTGGATTTTGACGGCATTACCTGCACCTATCCCGAATATAAGGAAGGTGGCTGGAATATAACGGCATATCCTGACGGAACCCTAACAGATGAAGACGGAAATCAATACAGCTATCTTTTTTGGGAAGGAAGATCCCAAGCAGAGTTTGATTTCAGCAAAGGCTTTTGTATAAAAGGCAGCGATACAGCCGAGTTTTTGCGTTGGGCTTTGTCGGAGCAGGGACTTACTCCGAGGGAATACAACGAGTTTATAGTATATTGGCTGCCTCTTATGCAGGACAATGCATACAATATAATCTCATTCCAAGGCGAGATCTACGAGCAAATTGCGCCGCTTACCATAACTCCCGCACCCGACAGCATAAAGCGCGTATTTATGACATATTATCCAAGCGACAGCGAAAAGGAAATTCCTCCGCAGACACTCACAGGCTTTGACCGCAGCGGTTTTACTGTTGTTGAGTGGGGAGGAACTTGCGTCAGCGGTGGAAAATAAATCAAAAAACAAAGAAAGGCAAATTCTATGATAGTTTTAGGCAGCGACAGAGCAGGAACAGAACTGAAAAATCACCTTATTGATTTTCTTAAGGAAAACAATTACGAATATCTCGATTGCGGAGAAGAACCCGACTACCCCGACATAGCCGAAAAGGTATGCGAAAAGATAACCTCGGGCGAGGCAGAGAAAGGCGTTCTCATCTGCGGCACAGGAATAGGAATTTCCATGTCCGCCAACAAAATAAAGGGCATAAGAGCCGCCCTTTGCTCGGACTACTTCTCAGCCAAGTACACAAGGCTCCACAATGATTCAAATGTCATCTGCTTCGGCGGCAGAGTTATGGGGCAGGGTCTGGCAAAGGAATTGCTTGACGTATTTCTGAACACGGAATTTGAGGGCGGCAGACACGCCCTTCGAGTAGATAAAATGATGAAATTGGAGGAAAAATAACTCTTATGGAAATGCTTAAAATTCTGGATCACCCCCTTTTGCAGCACAAGGTTTCCCTTTTGCGCGACAAGAACACAGGCTCAAAGGAATTCCGCGAACTGGTTTCGGAGATCGGTATGCTGATGAGCTATGAGGCCACCCGCGATCTGCCCCTAAAGCAGGTGGAGGTACAGACCCCCGTAGCTATCGCCAAAACCAACATTATCTCGGGCAGAAAGGTTGCTTTCGTGCCTATTCTCCGCGCAGGCTTGGGTATGGTAACAGGCGCAGTTGAGCTTGTTCCCGCCGCAAAGGTAGGACACATCGGCATCTGCCGCGACGAGGACGGCAGCGGAAACGTTCATGTTTATTACTGTAAGCTTCCCTTTGATATAAAGGAGCGTGAAGTAATTATAATGGATCTTATGCTCGGCACAGGCAAGACTGCCGTTAAGGCGATAGAGGCGGTCAAGGAAAGCGGCGCAAAGACTGTCAAGTTTATGACCGTTGTTGCCTGCCCCGAAGGCGTAAAGGCTATCCGTGAGGCTCACCCCGATGTAGAGATCTACTGCGGCGCTTTGGACGAGGGACTGAACGAGGATCTGTACATCGTTCCTGGAATCGGCGACGGCGGCGACAGAATTTTCGGCACAAAATAAAAAATGGGATATAATATGATATACACGGCTAAAATCGAGCAAACCTCCGCATATCAAAAGCGAATGAAATATATAGCTGAAACAGATTCCTTTATTCAAGAGGACTATGACAGCCTCTTTTATGCAAGAAGCTTTAAGCAGCCCTACGGGTGGATAAAGGAATCAGGCAATCCTCCCAAAAAACACCTTGATGTTCTTATAATGACAGACAAGGAGTATGATCTCGGTGATGAAGAGCGTGTCAGAATAATCGGCGTTTTTCTTCGCAATGACGGGGATAACAAGCTCGTGGCTGTTGCGGAAAACCGTGCAATAAACGATTTGTCGGAACTTTCAGAGGGTGAAAGAGAGGATCTTCACCGACTTCATCCTAGAGCGGACAAGGGCGAGGGCTGGTTTGGGCGTGACGCTGCCGAAAAGGTAATAAAAGATTTTTTTCAGAAATAATAAAAAAACGGTATCTTAACCACCAATTAAGATACCGTTTAATTATTATTAATCACGCTTTTCCGATAGTTTTTTTAGGCTTATCTTCAAGCGTTCCCGTAACCACCCTGCGGAATTCCTCCAGCTTCGGTCTGGTTACGGTGCGGGTAAATCCGCCTTTAACATAGTTTCTTCCGCATTCCTCGCAGCGGTCGTTCATGATCCTTACGGATTGGCTCACGACCACTTTGTTCTCCTGCTTGGCTTTGTGCTGTTCACTGCGCACATGCTCCATTTCGTGCGACATGACCTTTGTCCTTGCCTTCACAGGATCCATTACGGTAGGCATCTGGAAAGAAACTCTGCTGTCATTTGAGCCGTCCTGATAGCGTCTGGAACGGCACTTCTCGCATTGGCAGTCGGGGCAGTCGCCGTCGAAACCGTCTTTTTTCTTGGCAGACTGTTGTTCTGCCTTTTCTGCGACCTGTTTTGCCTGCGCTGCGTCTTGCTTAATGGCTTTTGACAATGCGGTTGCTGCCTTTTGAGCAGCGATCGTATCAAGCATAAATCTCCCTCCTTCCGCAAAATTGACGAATTTACAATTCCTACATTAACAATACAATTCCTACTAATAAATGTATTGTATTACAATTCCTCAAGTTAAATATATCACATTATCTATATTTTTGCAATATATCCGCTTACATAATTGGTAATAATCACATAAAAAACTGTGAGTTTCTACAAATTTTAGTATGTTTTTAACTTGACTGCTCTTTAGGACATAAAAAAGAGACCGCTTTTCCGCAGTCTCTTTTAAAAATACTATAATTTATTCAGTCCTCAACGCTTCCACAGGATCCTTCTTAGCCGCCAACCGAGAGGGAATAACACCCGCGATCAAAGTAAGCGTCATACTGATAGCCACCAATATCAGCGCAGCCACAGGCGGCAGATACGCCGACAATCCCTCAATACCCGTAGCCGCATACAAAATAGCGTTAATGGGAATAAGCATAAGCAGCGAAACGCCGATACCGATCATTCCCGAAACCAATCCTACAATAAGTGTCTCCGCATTGAACACTGTTGAAATATCCCGCTTTGAACCGCCGATAGCGCGGAGAATACCGATCTCTCTTGTACGTTCCAGAACCGAGATATAAGTTATAATACCGATCATAATGGAGGAAACCACAAGTGAAATGCTGACAAAGGCAATAAGCAGATAAGAAATACCGCTGATAATATCGGTTATAGAGGACATCAGCAAAGCCACATAATCGGTGTACTTGATCTCATCGTCCTCATCGGCTTTTTCGTTGTACTCAGCGATAGCGTCTGCAATTTTGTCTTTTTGCTCAAAGGTTTTTGCATAAAGCCTGATCTCAGAAGGATTGGAGAAATCCGCATAGCCTATCTCGGACAAAATATCGTCATAAGTAGAATCCGAGAACTTGTCGGGTGTGTACTTGTTGAACAGTTCCTCATACTGCTGATCGGTGATATCCGCCATATCCATAGCTGCGGAAAGCTGTTCCAAAGTAAGAGCTGCCAGCTGCTGCTCCACCATTTGCGCATACTGCTGAACATACTGTGAAGAAAGCATTTCCGCCGCATATCCGAACAACTCTTCATCGCTCATATTGGATATATAAGAGAGAATTGCCTCGGATTCCACGCCCATTTGTTCCGCGTACATCTGTGTGACCTGCTGTATCAGATCGTCACGGCTGACCTGGGCAAGAATGTTCTTGGCATACTCCTCAGCTTCTCCCTCCTTGGGAATAGACATCATAAACTTGTATATCTCCGCCTTTTCGGAGGTGGAGCAGTTTTTCAGAAACTCATTGATCTTGTCGGACATCTCTTTAATTGTAGGCTCTGTGTAGGTTTCAGTCTTAAAGGGAAGTCCCGAAAGAACATCGTTGATCTTGTCGTCCATTTGCGCCTTCAGCAGATCGCTGTCGTTGGTTTTCTGAATAGCGTAGTCGGTAAGCGCCTTTGTGTAGCCAAGATAGCCGGTGAGCATTGTGGAAGTGGCGTTTTCGTTAGGACGGATAATACCGGTGATCTTTATATTAACGCCCACATCACTTGATTCAAAGAGGTAGTCAAGACCCGTTTCATTTTTGGTGAGGTCGGTATAGCTCTTTCCGTCCTCGCTCTTCTGATAATACTCACAGGGGAGTATCAGCTTGAATTCCTTATTGCAGATATCCTCATAGCTCCATTCGGTCTGACCGTAGTCGTCAACGGTCTCGCCTGTCATTACCTTTTTGAAAAGCTCGGGCAGATTCTCGGAATCCTTAAGACCCATAGAATATATTACAACGTCGGGGAGCTGGTTATTTCTTGTAGCCACCAAAACCACTTCGTCAAAGCTTGTGGGCCAGCTGCCGTATATCAGGTCATACTGATTAAAGAGAATTTCGTTTACAGAATCGTTAGTGTCTCCGGGAAGCATTTCCTCCCACATCTCCATACCTCCCATTGACATGGAGGAAATAGAACTTATGGGATTGGAGTCGTCAATGCCCATAGACAAACTCATCATTTCCGAAAGGTCGGATTTTATGATCTTGTCTCCCGTATCGCGGGTGAAGATCGGTATTTTTATATCATAAGAATAGTCAATGGCGCTGACATTGTTCTTAATATCCTCGCTGCTGTCCAAAAATACCTTGAAGTCCTTCATATTATTCTTTTGCTTAGCAGAGGAGTTCAGGGCGTTGAAAACCTCGTAAATATCGGTGTTTGCCTTGATTTTTTCGGGCTTCTCGCCGCTTTCCGCTTCGCTCTGATGTCTGTCCATAATTGTGGCGAAGGCTCCCGACATATCGGTAGTTTCTTTATAAATGCTTATGGGGTAGGAGGACAGCGTTTCTTCCTGCACCGAGTTGATATAGCTGTTGATGCCCGAAGAAAGCGACAGTATAAGGGCAATACCGATTATACCGATAGAGCCTGCAAATGATGTCAGCAAGGTTCTGCCCTTTTTGGTAAGCAGGTTGTTCAGCGACAGGGAAACGGCAGTGAAAAAGGACATTGAAACACGTTTTTTCTTGCCCTTTTCGGGTTCCTTGGTTTCCTTTGGCTCAAAGGGATCGGTGTCGTTTAAAATATTACCGTCCTTTACTCTTACAATTCTTGTAGCATACTGCTCCGCAAGCTCGGGGTTATGTGTTACCAGAATTACAAGGCGATCTTTTGCGATCTCTTTAAGAAGCTCCATTACCTGGATACTTGTTTCGCTGTCAAGGGCGCCTGTGGGCTCGTCTGCAAGCAATATATCGGGGTTATTTATCAGCGCTCTTGCGATAGCCACACGCTGCATCTGTCCGCCCGACATCTGATTGGGCTTTTTGTGGAGCTGATCTCCAAGTCCAACTTTTTTCAGCGCTTCGACAGCTTTTTTCTTTCTCTCCGATTTGGATACGCCCGAAATGGTAAGCGCCAATTCCACATTTGCCAAAACAGTTTGGTGAGGAATAAGATTGTAGCTCTGGAAGATAAAACCTATTGAGCGGTTGCGGTAAGCGTCCCAGTCTCTGTCTTTGTATTTTTGAGTGGAAACTCCGTTGATCACCAGATCTCCGCCGGTAGCATGATCCAGACCGCCGATTATATTCAGCATTGTGGTTTTTCCGCATCCCGAATGACCCAAAATAGCCACGAACTCGTTTTCACGGAAAGCAATGTTGATGCCGTTTAAGGCGGTGACCTTATTATCCTTTTCTCCGTAGGTCTTAACTATGTTTTTTAGTTGCAGCATAGTATGTTTTTTTTCTCGCTTTCTGATTTTCATTCTTGAATATTTTTACCCATTTTTTAATTATAGTTGATTTTTTAAAATAGTCAAGAGAATGGGGGGATTTTTCATTTAACTGTCATAAAGCGGAAAAGTTGACTTGTGTCGAAATATATGATATACTTCACATTAAAACTAAAGAAAAAGGAAAAGAGATAAGCTTATGAACAGCAATTTTGAAATAATAGAATTACCTAAAGAAACATGGAAAGGTGTAACCATACCGTTAGTAACCAGAAGTGACAGCTTCTATGATCTGATAATTGATCCGCTGGATAGTAACGGGTGCACGATTTCGTTAGTCAAAAAGAAAGCAGAAAATGAAATAGTTCACACTCCGGAGGAATACGATTTTCCAGATTCTTTATATCAGGAGCATTGGGAAAAAGCGGAGGCTTATGGCATAGTTAGCGATGAGAGCGATTTACTGGCGTGCATAGAGGTATGCCCCGAAGAATGGTCAAACAGGCTTATGGTAACGGAATTATGGGTATCTGATGACCTTCGGAATAAAGGTATCGGAAAAAGACTGATGGACAAAGCAAAAGAGATTGCCATAAGTCAGAAAAGGCGAGCCATAATTTTGGAAACGCAGTCATGTAATACGAACGCAATAGGTTTTTACCTTCATGAAGGATTTGAACTGATCGGCTTTGACACGTGTTGCTATACAAACAATGATATTAAAAGGCGGGAAGTAAGAATAAATATGGGATACTTTTTCAACAGAGACGAACGGAGACGCTAAATCAACTTTGTCGGGGGCATCTATCCGAAAAGCAAATTGGCATAAAAATAAAGGGGCTGCATATGAACAGTCCCTTTTTGCCGTTATATAAACGAAAATCGTCAATTATTTATTTTAACATACCGCTCAAATTAAGCGCACTCAAAAGTCCTCTTACCGAAGAAGTGATAATATCACTGTGAACCCCCGCGCCCCAAGTGATAACGCCGTTCTTATCCGCGATCTCCACATAAGAGATAGCCTTAGACTTTGAAGTCTTGTCAAGAGCGTGTTCGCTGTAAGAGTTAATGGTAAAGGAGATGTTAAGGCATCTTCTCAAAGCGTCGCTTACCGCGTCAAGACGACCGTTGCCCTTGCCCGAAATAACTCTCTCGGTGTTGTTCTGAACAATGGTGAGCTTCGCTTCGTACTCGTCACCCTGAACAAAATGCACTTCCTTGAACTTGACCGTAGTCTCCGAATTGACAAACTTATCCATAAAGGCGTTGTATATCTCGTCAGGCATAAGCTCCTTATGCTGTTTGTCCGACAGATCCTTGATAGCATATCCCACCGCCTCGCGGAATTTGGGAGGAAGATCTATACCGAATTTCTTCTGAAGAAGATAGCCGATGCCGCCCTTTCCGCTTTGGCTGTTTATGCGGATAACATCGCCGTCATACTGCCTGCCAATGTCCTTGGGGTCAATAGGCAGATAAGGAACCGTCCAGTGGGGAACATCATTATCCTCTCTCCACTTCATGCCCTTTGCAATAGCGTCCTGATGTGAGCCTGAGAAAGCCGCAAACACAAGCGCGCCGCTGTAAGGCTGCCTGTCATACACCTTCATGCAGGTCATTTTCTCATATACCGAGATCATCTCGGGCATATTGCTGAAATCAAGTCCGGGGTCAACGCCCTGTGAATACATATTAAGACCCAAGGTAACAATATCAACGTTGCCCGTCCTCTCTCCGTTGCCGAACAGTGTACCCTCAACACGGTCAGCACCTGCCAGCAGACCCATTTCGGTATCCGCAACGCCGCAGCCCCTGTCATTGTGGGGGTGGAGGGAAACGATCACATTTTCTCTTTTATAAAGATTGCCGCACATATATTCTATCTGGCTTGCGTAAACGTGGGGCATAGACAGCTGTACTGTAACAGGCAGGTTTATGATGACCTTGTTTTCGGGGGTAGGCTCCCATATCTTCAGGACTTCGTTGCATATTTCAAGGGCAAATTCCATTTCCGTTCCTGTAAAGCTCTCGGGGGAATACTCAAACTTAAAAATGCCCTCGGTGTTCTTGGCATATTCCAAAAGCAGCTTAGCGCCGCTTGTGGCTATATCTATGATCTCATTTTTGGGCTTTTTGAAAACCTGCTCACGCTGAGCCACCGAGGTGGAGTTGTACAGGTGAACAACTGCATTTTTTGCGCCCTTTAAAGCCTCAAAGGTCTTTTTGATAATATGCTCGCGAGACTGAGTAAGCACCTGAATGGTAACATCATCGGGAATGAGCTTTCTCTCGATCAGCGCGCGGCAGAACTCATATTCCGTTTCGGAAGCGGCAGGGAAGCCTATCTCGATCTCCTTAAATCCGATCTTAACAAGGTACTTGAAGAACTCTAACTTTTCCTCCAGATCCATAGGAACTATCAAGGCTTGGTTTCCGTCTCTGAGGTCAACGCTGCACCAGATAGGCGCCTTTTCAACATGATCCTTTTTTGTCCATTCAAAGCAGGGGTAGGGGGGCAAAAAATAGTTGCGTGTGTACTTTTCCGTGTTTTTCATAATATTGTCCTTTCTCTGTGTGGGAAGGTCAATTCAAGTGGATTTTAAGCAGAGCCTTATGTAAAACATTGAAACTGCCGTATAAAAATAAAAACCGTCTCTTTAAAGAAAAGAGACGGGGAAGATCCTCGCGGTACCACTCTTTTTGGCGCATAATAACGCCCGCCTTAACCACATCAATCAATGTGTTACTCTGTAACGGGAGTACCCGATGAGACCTACTGAGAACCTGCCTTTTAATTTAAAAGCAAATTCAGTTTTCAGCCCACTGCTCAAGGGCGAGCTATCACGATCCCACTTTACCGTTTCGCATCACACAACGGCTTTCTGAAAAAGAGAGGTCGCCTTTTTCCCTGTCATAGCATTTGTTTTTAATATTATATTTGATTTTTTGGGATTTGTCAAGAGGTTTTGAAATTTTTTATGAAATTGTTGGACAAAAGGTTTAAATTGCAGTAAAATAAAAATAAAAAACCCAACCTTTTCAGATAGTATTCCGTCTTACAGTCGAAGCTTCAAAATGAAAGGAAAATGCAGATGCTTAACGATCTCACAAATAAAAGCGATGAAGTTCTGGTTGAAATGACCTTGCTGGGAAACGACAAAGCTTTTGAAGAGCTTGTAAACCGTTATCAAAACAAGGTTTTCGGCACTGCCTGCAAGGTGACAAAAAACAGATTTTCTGCGGAGGACGCTTCGCAGGACGCCTTTGTCACCGCATGGATAAAGCTGAACAGCCTGAAGGACAGAACAAAATTCGGCTCATGGGTATGCGCCATAGCCAAAAACCACGCTGTAAGCCTTGTAAGGCATTACCGCAATATGTCTTCTGATGTCTGCTTTGAGCTTTTGGAAAATGTTGATTTAGGTGAAGCACAAGCCGAGCTCACAAGCTTTTACGAGCAGGAAAGCCGTGAAAGCCTGCATGAAAGCGTAGAACATTTATCGGAAAAGCTCCGTGAGACCGTTAAACTGCATTACTTTGAGGAAATGTCTGTGGAACAGATCGCAAAAAAGCAGAATGTTCCGCAAGGCACGGTAAAATGGCGGCTGGCAGAGGGCCGCAAAAGACTGAGAAAGGAATTTGGAGTTATGGAAAATAACAGTAACGGCACTTTGGTGCAAAAGGTTATGAATCAGGTAGAACAGCTTAAATTATGGGGTCTTAAAAACGATAAAGCAGGATTTGAAAGCGTGTACAGACAGCTTTTAAAAGAAGTTGAGGATCTGGAGGAAAGTCCGCAAAAACACCACGCTATGGCTGAGGTTCTGGCAAGAGGGTATTGGTGGCTTGACGGGGAAAACAATGACGAAATGTTTAAGCGGATAAAATCCTTTGCTGAAAAAAGCCTTAACGAGGATGTTATGGAGTTTATTGTTTATGATGAATGGATCAAGTATAAGGGTGAGAACAGAATAGAATTTATGGAAAATGTTCAAGCGCCTTACCTTATTCAAAAGGGCTTTAAGAAATCCTTGGGATATTTGTATTTTTGGCTTGGCTATGAGTACAGCGAAAACAGGCAGCTTGCAAAGGCAGTTGATTATTTTAAAAAGGTTTTGGATATTTTGCCGAGAAGTGACGCATTCTACAGTGCCGCATTGGGAGCGGTTATTATTGAGGAAAGGAAACTTTTTGAGGGAATAATTCCTTATTCTTACGGGACACAAGGCGAGGTGCTTGAATATAAGGATAATAAGCTGATTTTTACAACGCAGTCCGGTTATAGCAGGGGCGAGATAACAAATAGTGCAATTTTTTATAACAGTGCTTGTTGTGACAGTATTATTTATGATGAAAATTTAAATGAGGGAGAGAGCTTCACTTCCTCCGATGAAAGAATGAGGATCGTTAAAATAAAGGACGAAAAAGTCATATATCCCTCCGAGGAGGGGATAAAAGTCACCTGCAAAAGCAAAAACGCCACTGTGGAAACACCAAGCGGAGCTTATGAAAACTGCATCTGCTATATATGCGAGGGTGACTATTACGGGCTCAAATACTGTGAAACATATTTCTGCCCCGGAGTAGGCATAGTAAAGCAAATAGTAGACAGCCAAGGCATAAGGGAGGAATGGCAGCTTGAAAAATGCACCATAAAAGGCGGAAATGAGATAATACCTTTCGCCGAGGGCAACCGCTGGGAGTATTGCTTGGTGCAGGATAGTGATAAAAAGTTTGATACGGAAAATGTATTTGAGATAGTTTATACGGAGGGAGAAAAGGCGGTATTTCAGTCTTATACTTATATAAAAGAGCTATAAAAATCCAAAATATCAAAATAGCAAATACCGCACCCCTATGACTGTGCGGTATTTGTTTTACTCTCTTTTTTTATTTTCGCTTTACTGTCTTTATTTTTGTGAAACAACTCCTTACACCCCACAAAAATCAGCAATCCCCCAAACATTTTCTGCAAAAATCCCACATCAATATGAGCGGCAATAAACGTCCCCAAAAGTATACCAAGAATACCGCCCGGCAACAGTCTCAAAAGCGTTTTCCAACTTACAAGCCCATTCTTTTGATGAATTATCAAAGAAACCAACGCCACAGGCAGAAAGAAAAGCAGATTGACCCCCTGCGCGGTGATCTGATTCGTATCAGCAAAAACCGTAAGATATATTATCAGTATAAAGCCGCCGCCAAAGCCCATTGAAGCGGCGATCCCGGAAAGCAGGCCTATAATAATATTCATAATATTTTCACTTCATCATTATTCTGAGCGCCGCAAACAGCATCACGCCGCCGAAAATACGCCTTAAAAGGGAATTAGGTATCTTTTTGAGCAAAACAGCCCCGATAACCGCTCCAATGATCCCATAAGGGATATACTGCCAAGCAAGACCAAAGTTCAGCTTATCCCCCAAAAGATAGCTCACAGTGGTGGCTGTGCTCAGCAAAAATATAAGCGCCACTGAGGTTGCGTGACTTTTCTTAGGTTCAAGCTCGGCGGCTTCAAGCATGGGAACGGCCGCCACACCGCCGCCCGAACCGAACAAGCCGTTTAAAAGTCCGCATATTGCCCCCATAAAGATCTTTTTCATACCATTCATAATATTCATAAAAATGCTCCAAAAAATAAATATACCATTATTTTTTACAGCAGAAAAGCTATTATTCACCCAAAAAAATCGGGACTGAAATTTACAGCCCCGAAAATGAAATGAAATAATCTTGTCATGCTTTTATCAAAATCAGATGAAGGTAGAATAAATCACTTTCCTCATCATGAGTCTGATCGTTAACCGTTTTTTCTAATTCATATTATCCCAAAGATATTCAAAAATATTGTTCTTATTAAAATCGTCTATAATGGCTTTTGGAAGCATACCGATACAATCCTCTTTATCCGCCCAAACAAAATTCTGATGTTCACGGCTTAAATTTACAGCTTCTGTTTGAGTTTCACAAAAATATACAATGAACAAACAGGGTTCCTTGTTGTATTCAAGGCTTGTATAAGCCAAGCTTTTTATTTGGAGTTCGGTTATGCCTGTTTCTTCCCGTATCTCTCGTTTTAAGGCATCATCGGTCTGTTCTCCATATTCAACCTTACCCCCAACATTTTCCCAAGTGCCTGCTCCTATGGGGTCGCAGCTGCTGCGCTGCACAAGAAGAATTTTTTTGAGACCTTTGTTGAAAATTATTCCCTTGACGATCATATCGGCTTTCATATCGACCTCCTGTTAAACCTCGGCGAAATAGATGACCTTTCCCACATCACGAGTCTTATCAATAACTCCCTGCATACGATCAAACAGCTCCGAATATCCGATGCGGTGACTGCCCTTACCCAATTTAAGCGCACCAACTCTCACCGACAGCGGAATATCATTTCCGTCAACCTTGATGCTCTGTCCGTTCATACCGATGACCCTCTGCGCCGTTTCCTCCACAGCTTTCATATCGGAAAGCCCTGTTACAATAGCAAACTCATCTCCGCCTATCCTGAAAGCTGTCATATTATCTCCCGCCGCCATATCCACGCGGTGGAAAATTTCTGTCAGCGCGGCGTCACCCGCTTTTCTTCCGAAATCCTTGTTGACCGATGCAAAATCCACCACGTCAAAGCACAGCACCCAGCTGTCATGATCGGTTTCCTGAAGCTCCCTGTACAGCTCGGTAATATCAACTCTTCTGCCCATAAAAATACCTCCTTTGAGTTTTTGCTCATCGGGGATTATACGCGGAAATATCCCCGTCGAACGCCAATTATTCTTAAATTCGGAGGGAGCAACGCCCCAAAGCCTGCGAAAGGCTCTCAAAAAGACTTCGGGAGAATTATACTGATATTTCAGGGCAATTTCGGTGATAGTCATATCGGTATTTATTATATCCTCCGCACTGCAGGTAAGCCGCCGCTTTGCTATATACTCCTTTAACCCCGTATGTGTGCAGTAATGCCACACTTTTTGGAGAGTAGACAGGGAGCAAAAGCAAGCCGCCGCAATATCCTCCTGCGAAATGGGATCGCAGAGATTTTTCTCAATATAATCTACCGTGTCCGCAAAAATACAGAAATTCTTCATAGCGTCCTCCCAATAGGCATAAACGTTTAACCTGTAACTGTATTATAACATACCCATTTTCCTACGTCTTGATTTTTTGAGTAAAAAACAGCTTTTGAAAAAACAATAAATTGCATTCTCAAAAGCCGTAAAAAATTATAATGTCTTTAAATATCCCATAAAGGAATTTTTGTTCTCTATAGCAGTGGTAGTAGGTCTGCCCAGATCCTCCCTTGCGCCGATAGAGCATTTGATTTCGATAAGACAAAGCTCTTTTTCTTCTTTAGCCTTTAAAAGCTCCTTATCCAACTCCTCAAAGCTGTCAACGCAAACCGCCCCGGGATAACCGCAAGCCTTGGCTATGGCGGTAATGTCGATCTTTGAGGCTACCGTAGGCATTCCGCCCACAGTTTCATGTGCACCGTTGTTTATCACGATATGCACTAAATTCTTGGGAGCGTTTGCGCCGATGACCGCCATTGCGCCCAAGTGCATCAAAGCCGCGCCGTCGCCGTCTATGCACCATACCTTGGTATCGGGCTTGTTTACTGCGATCCCTAAAGCGATAGAGGAGCTGTGCCCCATAGAACCCACTGTCAGGAAATCCCGTTTGTGATCCTGCCCTTTGCCCTCACGTATCTCAAACAGCTCACGGCTTGCCTTTCCTGTGGTGGAAACAATGGGGTCGTCTCCCGAAACAGTGGTGATATGGCGTATAATGTCCTCTCTTTTCATAGAGAAATCGTTTTTGTATTCAACTTTCCGATCGTAAGTAAGTGCGCCCTTGCGGATAACAAAAGCCACGCTTTTGCCCTTGGAAAGCAAGGCTCTGAATTCCTCCATAGCCTTCTTCACTTCCTCATCGGAGGTGTCCTTTCCTATCACAAAGGTCTTTATATCCATAAGCTCAAGCAGCTTTACAGTTACCTCGCCCTGATAAATATGCTGCGGCTCGTCATGAACTCCCGGCTCACCCCGCCAGCCCACAATAAATATTACAGGAATTGCATAAACCTTATCGTTCAGCAGCGAAGCCACGGGATTTATTATATTTCCCTCGCCGCTGTTCTGCATATACACCACAGGAACTTTGCCTGTGGCAAGGTGATACCCTGCGGCAAGAGCGGTGCAGTTTCCCTCATTTGCGGCAATGATATGGCGGTTTTTGTCAATGCCGTAGGTGTTCATAAGATAATCGCAAAGGGGCTTTAGCTGCGAGTCGGGAACTCCTGTGTAAAAATCCGCCCCGATAATTTCCAATAGCTTTTCAACTTTCATAAAACAGCCTTTCTATTATAAAGTATCGATCAGTGAAATAATGTCCTTTATAGGCATCAGCTTGTCGTCGACCTCTTTTGCCCTGTGACAGCGCAATATCTCCTTTGCGGTCTCCTCCATAGCGGGAAATGCGCTTCGTGTAAGCTGATTTGCATAAATAACAATATTAACTCCGTGCTGTGCAAGCTCTTCCTCGGTTATTGTGTTGAATGAAGTAGGCACTACCACAATAGGAGTTTTGCTGTCCTCCGCTCTGAACCTGTCACAGAAATCCAATATTTCGTCAGGCTCTTTTCTTCTGCTGTGGATCATGATTCCGTCAGCCCCTGCCTTCACATAAGCTCTTGCGCGGTTTAGAGCGTCCTCTGTTCCTTTTTCAAGAATAAGGCTCTCAATTCTTGCAATTATCATAAAGTCGTCGGTAAGCTGGACCTTTTTTCCCGCGGAGATCTTCTCGCAGAAATGCTCAATGGAATCCTGTGTCTGCTCCACCTCGGTACCAAAAAGGGAATTCTTTTTCAGCCCCGTTTTGTCCTCGATAATTACCGCAGAAACTCCCAGTCTTTCAAGAGAACGGACGGTATACACAAAATGCTCGGTAAGTCCCCCTGTGTCGCCGTCAAAGATAATAGGCTTGGTAGTGACCTCGGTAACGTCCTCGATAGTGCGGAAACGTGAGGTCATATCCACCAGCTCAATATCGGGCTTGCCCTTGGCAGTGGAGTCACAAAGTGAGGATATCCACATAGCGTCAAACTGATCGAGAATACCGCCATTGGAAACAACGGTTTTTTCTGCGATCAAGCCCGTTATTCCGCTGTGAACTTCCAGAGCTTTTACAATAGGACGAAGCTCCAGCAGTCTGTGCAGCCTTTTTCTCCTGAATTCGGGCATGGCCAGCTTTTCTCTCACCCTTGCGTCAATTCTTCTGACATTTTCGTTATAGGTGTAAGGCACGTCAATGATCTGTCCGCCGTATTCCGACAGCAAGCCTTCCACGTTATCGCGGATAGCCCTTGTAGCTCCCGTAAGCCAGTTGTCGCCGTGAATGACGTAATCGGGGCGTATCTCCTCAATGACCTTG
>JAAVIE010000016.1 GCA_014799325.1 Oscillospiraceae bacterium | reverse complement strand
TATGTCTATACAGGAGAAAATATATTCCGAAAAAAAGATATCAAGAGAAGAAGGTATACAGATTGGCGAAAAAAAGGGCAAAGAAGAAGGCATACAGGAAATGCTGGAAAAAATGCGAAAGTCAGGTATGTCAGAGGAGCAAATCAAGTTAATACTGGCAAATTGATTTTGTTAGCTCACCTCAAAAAATGATTGTAGATTTGATGATTTGTGAAAGAACTTGATAAGATGTTGGAGCCTATAAAGAACAGTCCTAAATTTGGAGGTGAGTTTATGTCTATACAAGAGAAATTGTATACTGAGAGAAGAGTGGGTATGGAAGAGGGCATAGAAGTTGGTGAGAAAAAGGGCAGACAAGCAGAAAGACAGGAAATAATGGAAAAAATGCGGAAAACAGGTATGACCGAGGAACAAATCAAGTTGATTTTAGCAAATTGATCTGCTTAAGGTGATCTCCGTCATAAAACCATTTTCAGAATACTAAAAGTTTCCGTTGGAAGATCAGCGCAAAGCCGCTGTCTCCCAACGGAAACTTTAATTTTTCCCGATCGGATCATTCAATTCATAAATTACAAATTTTTTCGATTTATCAACGGTTCACACAATTAAAGATTAGTATACCCCATCAAAGCCTCATCGACCTCTCTCGCGCACTCCCGACCTTCTCTGATAGCCCACACCACCAGCGACTGTCCCCTGTGCATATCGCCGCAGACAAACACTTTAGGTACATTGGTGGAATAACTGCCCTGTGATGTTTTCACATTGGTACGCTCGTTAACTTCAACACCGAAAGCCTTAGTAACATAACTCTCGCTGCCCGTAAATCCCGCAGCAATAAGGACTATATCCGCGTCAACGGTGTTCTCACTGCCCTTTACCTCAACCATTGCCGTCCTGCCTGTCTTTTTATCGGTCTTGGGCTCAACTTTTACAAGAACAAGCTGCTTTAAATTACCCTTTTTGTCCTTCACAAACTCCCTGACTGTGGTCTGATAGCTTCTTGGATCGCTGCCAAAAACCTTTGCCGCTTCTTCCTGACCGTAGTCGGTCTTGCAGACCTTAGGCCATTCGGGCCATGGGTTGTTTTCCGTCCTCTCATCGGGGAGCTTTGGCATTATTTCAAGCTGCAATACGCTCTTTGCTCCGTGGCGGACTGCCGTTCCAACACAGTCGTTGCCTGTGTCTCCGCCGCCTATTACCACAACATTCTTGTCATTGGCGCTGATAAAGGTACCCTCTTTTAGATCATGGTCAAGCAGACTCTTTGTAGTAGAAGTGAGGAAATCCACTGCAAAATAAATTCCATTTGCGTCTCTGCCCTCCGCCTTGATGTCACGGGGATTGGAAGCGCCGCAGGCAAGTATTACTATGTCGAAATCCTTTAAAAGCTGTTCCGCCTTTACATTTTCGCCTACATTTTTCCCTGTTTCAAATACAACACCCTCCTGCTTCATTATATCGATACGGCGTTCTATTATATGCTTTTCCAGCTTCATATTGGGAATACCGTACATCAGCAGACCGCCGATCCTGTCGCTGCGTTCAAATACCGTGACGGAATGTCCTCTTTGGTTAAGCTGATCCGCTGCCGCCAAGCCAGAGGGTCCCGAACCTATAACCGCTATTTTCTTTCCCGTTCTCACCTGTGGAATTTTGGGCTTTGCAATACCCTTTTCGTAGGCGTATTCAACTATTCCGTACTCGTTCTGTTTAACGGTAACGGGGGAATCGTGAACGCCGCAGGTACACGCCGCTTCGCACAAAGCAGGGCATACCCGTCCTGTAAATTCGGGGAAGTTGTTGGTCTTGCGAAGCCTGTTATATGCCTGTTCCCAGTTGCCCGTATATATGAGGTCGTTCCATTCGGGGATAAGGTTGTTCAGAGGACAGCCGCTGACCATACCCCCTATCATTGTTCCCGACTGGCAGAAGGGAACACCGCATGCCATGCACCTTGCCCCTTGGGTCTGCTGCTTTTCTCTCGGCAAGGGAATGTGGAACTCATTAAAGTTTTTTATTCTCTCCTCGGCGGGAATTGCCTTGGCGTTTTCACGCTCATATTCAAGAAATCCTGTTGGTTTGCCCATTATATTTTCCTTTCCTTGAACTTAGAAACTGTTCCAATAGGAATTGGCGCACGTCTTTTCGGCATATTTTGCCGCTGACTTGCGTTAGGTCATTCGCATTGCTGTCGGCGCATCCGTGCGCCGACTTTGGGCGAATGACTGAACACATCGTGTGTTAAAAATCCTTGACGGGCGACAGCCCGCCTGCGGATTTTTGCCTTGTCATCAACAAAATATGCTCGAAAATCCGCACACCATTCCTATCGGAACAGTTTCTTATTCTTTGAATTATGAATTTACCACGCTGTAAAAAGCCTCGATCTGCGCCTGTTCCTCTGTCAAGCCCTTTTCCTCAAAGCTCAGAATGGCAGCTGTTATCTTTTTGTAATCGTGGGGAATAATGCGCTTGAACTTGGGCAAATACTCCTCAAAGCTGTCAAGGATCTCCTTTGCCCTCGGAGAGCCTGTAGCCTTGAAATGCTCCTCGATAAGTCCCCTTAGCTCCATTACCTCGTACTTTTCCTTGACCTCGCCGCTGCTTACCATTTCCTTATTGAGCTTTAAGTACAGATCTCTGTCCTCGTCCAGAACATAAGCTATACCGCCGCTCATGCCTGCGGCAAAGTTTTTGCCTGTTTTTCCCAAAATAACAACTCTGCCGCCTGTCATATATTCGCAGCCGTGGTCGCCTACGCCCTCAACGACTGCTACTGCGCCGCTGTTCCTTACACAGAAGCGTTCGCCCGCAACGCCGTTGATAAAGGCCTTTCCCGAGGTAGCACCATACAGCGCCACATTGCCGATTATGATATTTTCCTCCGCCTTAAAATCGGATTCCTTGGGGGGATATACTATCAGCTTGCCGCCCGAAAGTCCTTTTCCAAAATAGTCGTTGCTGTCGCCTATCAGTTCAAGGGTCAAGCCTTGGGGGATAAATGCGCCGAAGCTCTGCCCGCCTGCTCCGTGACAGATCACCTTATAGGTGTCCTCGGCAGGCTTCTCCTTGCATTTTTTGGTAATTTCGCTTCCTAAGATCGCCCCCAAAGTACGGTCGGTATTTTTTATCTTTATCTCGGCAGTTTTGGGCTTTCCGCTTTTTATGAAAGGCGCAAATTCTTTTAAAAGAATGTTTTCGTCAACGGTATTTTCAAGCTTGAAGTCGAAAAGCTGTTTTTCATAATACTTAACAGGCTCTCCAACGAATTCCTTTGAGGGATCAATAATGCTTGAAAGGTCTATCTCTCCGCAAGCTCCCTCTTTTTTCTTAAGAAGGTCAACTCTGCCCACAAGCTCATCAACGGTGCGTATTCCCAGCTTTGCCATAAGCTCTCTCAGCTCCTGCGCCACAAACCGCATAAAATTGATAACATATTCGGGCTTGCCGCAGAAGCGTTTTCTCAGCTCGGGATTTTGTGTAGCGACACCGAAGGGGCAAGTGTCAAGATTACACACCCTCATCATTGCGCAGCCCAAGGTAACAAGGGGCGCGGTAGCAAAACCGAATTCCTCCGCACCGAGGAGAGCCGCTACAAGCACATCACGTCCTGTCATCAGCTTTCCGTCGGTCTCAATAACTACCTTGTTTCTAAGCCCGTTCATTATAAGGGTCTGGTGAGCTTCGGAAAGTCCAAGCTCCCAGGGAAGTCCTGCATTATAGATAGAGTTTCTGGGCGCCGCGCCTGTTCCTCCGTCATAGCCGCTTATCAGAATAACTGCCGCGCCTGCCTTTGCAACACCTGCGGCAACAGTGCCGACTCCGCACTCGGAAACCAGCTTTACGCTTATCCTTGCATTCTTATTGGCGTTTTTCAGATCGTAAATAAGCTGTGCCAAGTCCTCAATGGAATAAATATCGTGATGAGGAGGGGGCGATATAAGACCCACTCCTGGGGTGGAATGACGTGTCTTTGCGATCCATGGGTACACCTTTTTTCCGGGCAGGTGACCGCCCTCGCCGGGCTTTGCGCCCTGCGCCATTTTTATCTGAATTTCGTCCGCGCTGTTGAGATACTCCGAAGTAACGCCGAATCTGCCGGAAGCAACCTGCTTTATTGCGGAACAGCGATCCTCCTTGCTTCCCTTGCTTTTCAGCCTTTCGGGGCTTTCGCCGCCCTCGCCCGAGTTGGACTTGCCGTGAATGGTGTTCATAGCGATAGCCAAAGCTTCATGGGCTTCCTGAGAAATAGAACCGTAGCTCATAGCCCCTGTCTTGAAACGGCGAACAATGCTGTCAACGGGCTCTACCTCGTCTATGTCTATGCCTTCCGCAGGGAAGTTGAAGTCCATAAGTCCGCGCAGATTAACAGCAGCCATTTCCTCATTTATAAGATGTGAGTACTGCTTGTAAAGATCATAATTTCCCGTTTTAGCCGCCTGCTGTAAAAGGTGTATGGTCTGAGGATTGTATAAATGCTCCTCCTTGCCGCTTCTGAACTTGTGGCTTCCCCTGCTGTCAAGGGAATCGTCCGTGCCAAGTCCGAGAGGATCAAAAGCCATGGTGTGCAGCTTGTCGGCATTTCTCTCAATATCCTTGAGAGTAATTCCCTCTACTGGGCTTACAGTGCCTGTGAAATATGTGTCTATAACGTCCTTGCTGATACCGATAGCTTCAAAGATCTGTGAGCCTTGATAGGACTGAATGGTGCTTATTCCCATTTTGCTTGCGATCTTTACTATGCCGTGCAAAACCGCACTGTCGTAGTCGTCCACCGCCGCATAGTAGTCTTTATCAAGAAGATCGCGCTCAATAAGGCTTTCAATGGCTTCCTGTGCCAAATAGGGGTTTATGGCACTTGCACCGTAGCCCAAAAGGGTAGCGAAGTGATGTACCTCTCTGGGCTCTCCCGACTCTAAGATCACCGCCAAGGAAGTCCTCTTTTTGGTGACAACAAGGTGCTGGTGCAGTGCGGAAACTGCCAGCAAGGAGGGAATTGCAAGGTGGTTTTCGTCAACCCCTCTGTCCGAAAGGATCAGAATATTTGCGCCGTCGGCGTGGGCTCTGTCCGCTTCAAGGTTAAGGCGGTCAAGAGCCTTTTTCAAAGATGTATTCTTGTAATAAAGTATAGGAATGACCGCAGTCTTAAAGCCCTCCACCTTCATATTCTTGATCTTAAGCATGTCGGTGTTGGTGAGAATTGGGTTCTGTATCTTTATAACCTGGCAATTTTCGGGGCGCTCCTCCAGGATATTTCCGTCCTCGCCTATATAGACGGTGGTAGAAGTAACTATTTCCTCTCGGATAGCGTCAATAGGCGGGTTTGTTACCTGGGCAAACAGCTGCTTGAAGTAATTGAAAAGCGGCTGTGGCTGTGAAGACAGGGCGGCAAGGGGGCTGTCGGTTCCCATTGCCGAAATGCTTTCCGCCCCTGTTTTCGCCATAGGCAAAATACTTGTCATAACGTCCTCAAAGGTGTAGCCGAAAGCTTTCATAAGCCTTTTTTTATCGCCGTACTTATGATCCTCCACCTTCATATTGGGAATTTTCAGGTCGCTTAGCTTTACAAGATTGCTGTCAAGCCATTCTCCGTAGGGCTGTCTTGCGGCGTAGCTTTCTTTTAACTCGTCGTCGTCAATTACCCGTCCTTTGACAGTGTCTACAAGAAGCATCTTTCCCGGACGAAGCCTTTCCTTTACCGCAATTTCGGCAGGGTCGATCTCCAAAGCGCCTACCTCTGAGGAAAGAATAAGCTCTCCGCTTTTTGTGATATAGTATCGGGAAGGTCTTAAACCGTTTCTGTCAAGGACAGCGCCCATAATATCGCCGTCGCTGAACAAAATGGATGCAGGACCGTCCCAGGGCTCCATCATTGTGGCGTAGTATTGGTAGAAATCCCGCTTTGCCTTGCTCATGGTCTCGTTGTTATCCCATGGCTCGGGTATGGTTATCATCACCGCTAAGGGCAGATCCATTCCGCTCATTACCAAAAATTCAAGGGTGTTGTCAAGCATTGCGCTGTCGCTGCCCTCGGTGTTCACAACGGGGAGGACCTTGTCAAGATCTCTTTTGAGATGCTCTGATTTCATTGTTTCCTCACGGGCTAACATTTTATCTGCATTGCCCTTTATGGTGTTTATCTCGCCGTTGTGGACTATCATTCGGTTGGGGTGCGCTCTCTGCCAGCTTGGGTTTGTGTTGGTGGAAAAGCGTGAGTGTACCATAGCTATTGCGCTCTGGTAGTCCTTATCCTGCAAGTCCGGGTAAAATCTCCTGAGATCCTGCACCAGGAACATTCCCTTATACACCATGGTGCGGCTTGAAAGGGAAACTACATAGGTGTCCTCATTGCTCTGCTCAAAAACGCGCCTTGCCACATACAGCTTTCTGTCAAAGTCAAGACCTTTTTCGCAGTCCTCGGGGCGTCTTATAAAGCACTGCATTATGTAAGGCATACAGTCCGCTGCTCTTTTGCCCAAAACCTCGGGGCAGGCGGGGACTTCTCTCCATGCGAGAATGTTAAGCCCCTCTTTTTCGGCGATTATCTCAAACATTTTCTTTGCCTGATTTCTTGCCAGCTCCTTTTGGGGGAAGAAGAACATACCGACGCCATAATCCCGCTCTTCCCCTAAATCTATGTTAAGCTTTTTCCCTATCTTTGAAAAGAATTTGTGGGATATTTGCAGAAGTATTCCCACGCCGTCGCCTGTTTTGCCCTCGGCGTCCTTTCCTGCACGGTGTTCCAAGGTCTCAACAATGGTGAGCGCCTTTGACACAATTTCGTGGGACTTTTTTCCCTTTATATTGACAACTGCGCCGATACCGCAGTTATCGTGTTCAAAGGCGGGGGAGTAAAGGGTTTTTGATGTGTTTTTCATATTTGTTCCCTTTCAGATCTTTGGGTTTTTCTTTTTGTGGTATTTCCGTTTTGCGGGTTTTGTTTTCTTTTTTATAGTATAGCACATAGCGGTAAAAAAAGCAAGTTTTATTTTTTAAACTTGCAAAAATATTTGTGGTTTGTTTTTACTGTTAGTTGTTTTAGCCATATTATACAAGTCTTTTGGTTTGTTTTGTATTATTTTGCCTTTCGTTTTTTGGTCGGTATTTGAAATATTTGTTCTCTTAACTTTCGTTTTTGTTTTGTTTTGATTTGTTTTGATTTTTAAAAGAAAAATAATTTTAAAAAGATTTTTCAGTATTATTGACAAATTATGGAAAATATGTATAATATTAGTTAGCTCAGATAAATTTATAGCTGTGCTAAAACAGTTTTATCAAGGAGGACTTTTATTATGAAGATCTTTAAGAAAATTCTTGCAGGGGTCGTTTCTGCGGCGGTGATCGCTTCGGCTTTGGCGGTTCCCACGGCGGCTTTGACAACTACGCCAAAGACAGAAAGCAAAAGCGGTCAAATTGTGGCAGGCAAAAAAACCATTAGATATGGCGGCGACTTGACTGCAACCACAACGTATGCAAGAGCATCTGCGTCAAGCAGCATGAATACTAATCTATCAGTAAAAGTCACAGCATATGCTAAAAAGAGCGGTACATCGGTCAACCCCAATATAGCGCAAGATGTAATTTTAGATAAAAGTGTAACTGTATCTGTCGACAATATGTTCATGGACGGAACTTCAAAAAAACCATATGATATCACCATGGCTATAGGAGATTATGGAATAGGAAAAGAAATTTTTTCATTAACTGTTGTTTAATCGGTAAATATACAATTACTCAAAATTGCCGCACAAGCTGCGGCAATTTTGATATATGGAGGAAATGAAATTGAAAAAAAAATTAAAAAAAATAATATCATCAATACTTTTGTGTACTGTTTTGGCAGGCTGTTCAGACAGCACCCCCTCCCATGAAATACCCTTAAACCAATCCTCAAGCTGCCCTGTTTCAACAATGAGAACAGGTACAGCAAGGCAAGGTATAAAGGGCTACGGAAACAGCTTTGAATGCACACAGGAAGGGTCATATTTTATGCTTGACGAAGCGGGGGCAGGCTCATGGCTATTGTATGCCGATCATGGTTCGGATACTTTTATAAAGCTGTGCGGACGACCTGACTGTAATCACATAGGCACAGACTGCAACGCTCGTTTCAGCGGCGGTACGGCAAGTATTTGTTATTATGACGGCTTTCTCTATACATTTGATTTATCCTCCGGAGATATCATTCGCATAAATCTTGACGGAACAGAAAGAACAACTGTATATAATGTGTCATCATTTGAAAAACAAAACGGCTTTAAGGGAAGATGGGATCAAAAAATAATGAACGGAGTTCTCTTTATTACCGAAATTGAGATCAATGATAAAGGAGAGAATGTTGGAAAAGGCATATACTATAAATTGGACGGTTCTATGAAAGAACCTGAGTTGGCGGATTTTCTCGGTATACATATGTATGCGGACGGAGAAAACTTTGTAGGCGTTGTCGATAATGATCCCGAAAACGAGCTTTACATATTTGGCTTATGGGATTCGGATAAAGGAGTTACTGACGAATTGTTCACAATAGACGATGTAACAGGTTACGGATACTATGGAACAAAAGCCCGTTATTATGTTGAGAACGGCGTTATTATTGAGGATTCTTATGCAGAGGGAAAGAAAGAGCTTATCAATACAGGCTTAAAGGGCGATTATCAGCTTGCTTGTTTTCCCGACTGTATGGTTATGTATGAAAAGGATATTGTCTGGGAAGAAAAAACTTTATACTTTTACGACTGGGATTATAACAGTCTTGGCAGTGTGAAGATCGACTATGAATTTCATGATGCGATAACAGGGTTTATCTGCGGTGAAACTCCCGAACGCATTTTTCTCACAGATAATCTTTTCTATGCTCCCAGATATTATATAAACAAGTCGGATTTCGGAACGGGGAATATAGAGATACATACTTTAAATGTGCCTGACAGCTTTATCTTTTTTGGAGAATAAACTATGAAAATCAGGAAAGCGATATCCTCAATTCTTTTATGCACTGTTTTAGCGGGCTGTTCAAGCAGCGGCGAATCCCACGAAATACCCTTGGATCAATCCTCTGACTGCCCTGTTTCCACCATAAGAACAGGCATAGAACGTCAAGGCATAAAAACCTACGGAAACGGTTTTGAGTGTATAGATGCAGGTTCATATTTTATGTACAACAATGGAGATTCGTGGCTGTTGTATGCCGACCACGGTTCCGACACTTTTATCAAGCTGTGCGGACGACCCGATTGTAATCATTTGGATAAAGACTGTAACGCTTTTTTTAAATCGGCATACAGTATTTGTTATTATAACGGTTTTCTCTATACATTTGACGATAATGATGATATTATCCGCATAAATCTTGACGGAACAGAAAGAACCTCAATATACAATATATCCTCATTTATGAAAGACAAAGGATATAACGGAGAATTTGGTATGAGGATATTAAACGGGATATTTTTTATTGACCTGACAAAGGTAAATGAAAGTGGATCAACAGTTCGTGACGGTTACTATTATAAATTGGATGGTTCTATGAACGAACCTCAACCTGTGCACAGCAGCAGCTTTGAGATAGTAGCAGATGGAAAAACCTTTATAATTCCTGTTTATAACAAAGAAAGCGGTTTTTATACATATAACATTTGGGATCCTGATAAGGGGGTCGGAGATGAATTATTCAAAGCCGAAGAACGGCTTCTTCGCGGATATATCGGAACAAAAGCGGAATATCATATTGAAGACGGCGTTATAATAGAAAACTCTTACACAGAGGGAAAGAAAGAACTTATCAATATCGGTTTGAAAGGAAACTATCAGCTTGCATGCTTTCCTGATTGCATGGTCGCTTATGAATACCTTTCAGATGACGAATTGAACCAAGGGGTTACTTTGGACGAAGTGACTTTTCATTTCTATGATTGGAAGTACAATGATCTTGGCAGCGTTAAGATAAACTATAAATTCCGTCAAGAAATCTTAAATGCGGGGCTTATTTGCGGAGAAACTCCTGAACGGATCATGCTTACCGATAATTATGATTTTGCTCCCCGCTATTACATCAACAAATCAGACTTAGGCACAGGTAATATAGAGATACACCCTTTAAATATGCCTGAGGACTTTCCGGTTTACGAAAAAGAGGAAGATTAGTCATGAAAATAAAGATCTGCCGTATGGGTGAACCTTACGGCAGATCTTTTATTCACATAAATTACTTTGACACAGCAAACAATCAGTTCGCCGCCTCATAAGGTATCTTACGCTCCAACAACGCCTTTGTCAACTCCTCAAAAGCCTTAAGAGTAGCATTTTCGTCGGTGATCTTTACGGCAGTATTAGCGTCTATCCCCTCCAGCACCTTAAGAAAATCTTCAAGGGAAATTTCCTTGTTGTCATAAAAATACTTGTCCTCGGAAACGGTAACATCAATATACTTGGAAATATCGGGGTTTCCGCCCTCGGAACCCTCTTCATTGCTCTCCTCAGCCGCAGGGGTTGTCACATCGGCGCTGTCAGAGCCTTCAGACGTCACCTGATCGGCTCCGAACATGGTTTGTTCGTTTTTCTGCCCAAAAGCGTCCTCAATAAAGGAACAAGCGCTGAATGTAAGGCTCATGGCTGCGATCAATAATGCCGATAATATTTTTCTTTTCATTTTCTTTCTCCTTATTTTGTTTTATTTATCTGTTTTACAAATTTGCTTTAAACGTCCGCCTTTATATAGCCGATGTTTTTCTCCTCAAGAGCGTCTATGAGATTATTATAGGCGCGCTTTGAAGCGTTTTCGTCCGTGATCTTCACCTTGGTATTGACAGCGTCTGCCGCCAGCTTTTCCATAAGCTCCTCCAGCGACAGCCTGCTGTTCTGGTACAGATATTCGTTTTCGGAAACGGTGACGTTGAGGAAATCCACCTCTTCCACCACAGGCTCGGAAACCTCGGTAGCCTGTTCGGTGCCCGCTTCGGAAACATTGCCCTCGCCTTCACCGTCGCCCTTGCCGCCGCCCAGACCGAAACCGCCGGTAGCTATTCCCACTATCACCACTGCCACAACTGCCACTATCGCAATTATTATGGCGATATGGACAGCGCCCTTGTTATTCAGCAAACGTCCTTTCATATATCATTCCTCCTCGAAAAGAGATGTGTCAAGCTCCGAGTAAAAGAAGTGTCTGTACTTCTTCTTTACCTCGTCAAAGATCCTTTGGATATTTCGGTCTGCCGAAGCCGTTCCCGCCTGCGCCGCATCATAAACATACACGCAGAGCAGGGTGTCCTCTTCGGTGCAGCCCATATCCGACAGCGCCTTTAAAAATTCCCCTGACATTGAGCTGACCTCGCCCTTGGGTATTTCCGTGATCTGCTGATCTCCCTTGAATATGAGCAAGCTCCAGTCGCCGGCAGCCTTTGCCATTTTCAGCTTGACCCTTACGTTCATATTGCGGCTGAAATCGGTGATGCCCTCTACGTTTTCCCCTTGGCGGTCGCCTGCAAGCTCCGCTTCCTGGAGCTTTTCGTCTGCCTCCTGCTCCTTTTTCTCCGCCTCTTCAAAAAGCTTGTCCGCTTCCTCTAACTTCTTGTCCGCTTCTTCCAAACGCTCCGCGGCGTTCTGCTGAGCCGCTTCAAGAGCAAGCTTTGCGTCCTCTGTTTCAAGGTGGCTGAAAAGGATAAAGAAGAACAGGATTATCATTATAACGTCAAGGAGGGAAGTGAAATCAAGAATTATTTCTCTTTTATTCATTTGTTTCCTTTGCTCCGCCTTTTTCAAGCATTTTTTTGGCTTTGGTTATAGTTTCCTCGATCTGTGACTGCTGACAGGCGTTTACTACCTTAAAAACGATAGCGAATATAAGTCCAAGACCCGTGGTGTCAAGAGCCTGGAAGAAATTGGCTTTCAGCTCCTCGGTAGCTCCCGAAATATCAAGGGTAAGCAGGGCGCTGACTGTTCCCAGCATTCCGAAAAGTGGGAAAAGGGAGATAAGGACGATAAAGATAGTATACAGCACATCAAGCCAGCGGTACAGCTCTCTTTTGATATCCTTTCCGCTGTTTTCGTCTATTTTTCTGTTAAAACGTCTTTTCAGCACATATACGGTTATGAAAAGGCATAGGGTGAAGCCTGCCATTCCCCACATAAAGGGGATTATACACTGATTTATTGTTTCGTACATTTTTTGGTCCTTTCAAGACTTTTTGTCTTTTCGATAAATTACGACATTTTTGACCACTTTCATTATAATTCAAACGGGTGTAAATGTCAATAGGTGTGACAATAACACTTAACATCGGGTTTTTTTATTTTGAATAACCGAAAATTTCCCCGCTTGCAAATCGAACCCACAGATTTCTTAAAGGCACAACAAAAAACACAGGCGTGACCGCAAGAAAAAACAAACCCACAACATCGCAAAATGAGCCAAACCAAATCCCCCAAAGAAAGCCCCGCAGCCAAGTGAAAAAACAAGACCCCCACGGCAACAGCCGCAGAGGTCAAGTTATAATAACAAAAATTACATACCTGTAATACCCGAACGCTCAATACCCTCAACAAACTGCTTCTGCAGGAAGCAATAAATAATGAGAATAGGCAAAATAGTGAGCATCGCACCTGCCTGAACCCACACGATCCAGTCGGAAGCAGTACCCGTAGGTGCTTCGTTTCCGTTTTTCCACTGTGAAATAGTCATCCACAGGTTGCTGGTCATAAGGGCGACAGTTCTCGCCTTTTCGCCGGGAACGTACATTCCCGAAACGTAAGAGTCATTCCAGTACCATACTATTGAGAAAATAAATACGGTAAGGAAGGAGGTCTTTGCGTTGGGAACCATTATTCTTACAAAGGTAGCGAAAGGTCCGCAGCCGTCCAGGTGAGCGGCGTCCTCCAGCTCCTTGGGCAGTCCTCTGAAGAACTGTCTGAACAGCAGTACGAACAATCCCGCACGGATACCGTTTACGAAGAATGCCTGCAGATACATTGACGCAGGGGTGTTGATGAGGTTGATGCCGTATTTCCACTTCGACGGGTTTATCAGTCCTAAAAGACCGAATATGTCAAAATATCTGAACTGCTGGAACTGAGGGATAAGTATGATCTGGATAGGCACGATGATCTGCAGAATTACGATCAGGAACAGGAAGCCCTTACCCCAGAACTTGAATCTTGCAAAGCCGTAACCCGTGATCGCGCAGGTAACGACCTGGATCAAAGAGCATACGATGTTTATAGATATCGTATTCCAGAGTATCGTGGGATACTTCATGGCCTGCCAGGTCTCGGTTATGTTGGTCACTATAAAAGTCTTGGGGATCCACATTACCGAGGGGTCATACATTTCTTCCTGGGGTCTGAAAGCGCAGGAAACCATGTACAGAATGGGGTAGAGAATGACAAAGCTCAGTCCGAAGATGATCAGGAATCTGAATATAGGCCAAACCTTGTCGCCTACTCTTCTGCCGAAGATGTAGCGGTAATGCTTTTTCTCGGCGTCGTTGTAGTTCTTGTAGTTTCTCAGGATCTCCATGTTGCTGATATGATACTGCTTGTGGAGAGCCTTGCGCTGTTTTTCCAGTTCTTTAAGTTCTTTTTTGGATAATTTCTTTTCTGCCTTTGCATCGTCATCGCTGACTTTTACGACGGTGTTTTTGAGAGCGTCTGCCGCGTGTTCTTCGGTTGACGCTGCCGTTGCGGCAACATTTTCCTCTGCCTTACCGGCTTCCTGCTCTCCGCCTGCCTTGGCGTTATTGGCGGTTTCCTCCGCCAGCGCTTCCAGGGCTTTTATTGCGTCCGCTGCACTTACTTCGGGAGTTTCGTCAGCGGGATTTTGTTTCTTTAAGTCTTTTTTAGCCACTTTCGTCCCTCCTTTAGTCTACCTGGTAGAATACAAACTTGGAAATTATAGCGGAGATAATACCTAGGGCAATACCAACTATTCCGAAGTAAGTCCATGCCATTGCGGTACTTAAACCGTACTGCCAGTTTGAGTTCTTGGCGAGAACTTCAGCCATGACAGGGTTGGTGGAATCAATAAATACATCGATAACGGTGTAAATAAGGTTTGCCAAGATCATAGGGCTGATTGTGGGGAATGTGATCTTCCAGAAGAATTCCCAACCGGTAGCGCCTTCCATTTGTGCTGCTTCCTTTGCCGCAGTAGGTATCTGCTGCAAAGCGGAAAGGAAGATAATGGTCTGAATACCGCAGCGCCAGATCAGGTTGAACAGATCGCTGGCGATCTCGCCTAACTTATCCGCAACGGATTGGCTGATGTTGGAGAAGCCCATGAATTCCAGGAAGGCGTCAACCATGTCTACCTGGAACAGCGCGCTAAACTGCGCCGCTTCGCCGACACCCTGTGATGCGACCTCACCGTTGATTACCGCCAGAACAGGTCCCGTAGCAACCAGTACCGGTATGAAGAATATACCTCTGGCAAGTCCTCTGCCCTTGAACTTCTGGTTCAGCAAAAGGGCAATAAACAGGCTGAATACCAGGATCATGAATGTGTCGCCGGGCATTGCGCTCAAAGAACTCAGCAGGTTAGGAACATATTCGGGGTCTGTATTGAAGATATCAATATAGTTCTGGAAGTTGTTCCACTCGCACATAATACCGGGGCGATCCATTGAAGGATAATTTGCAACGGTATTTGCGTCGACCATGGTGGTCTTTGAAAGAGAGTATCTCATAGATTCCGCAAGGGGGATAATGAACATATAGATCGTTCCCACCAGCCAGAGAGCTATGAAGATGTAGCCGTAAAGCTTTTTCTTTTTCTCGTAGGAGATCCTTGTTTTCTTGTTGGGATTGGGTCCCTTTCCGCTGCCTCTCTTGGCGTATTCCTCTACGGGAGCGGCGGTCTCTGCGGCAGCGGATACGGCGGTATCCGCAGCAGCTGCAGCTACAGGCTCTGCAATAGCTTCAGCTTTTTCCACAGCGGCATTTTCGGCTTTTTCAACCTTTTCGGTCACTTCAGCCTGTTTTTCTTTTTTGGCTTTAGCCATTAGTCGCTCACTCCTTTCACTCCGTAATTTGCGAGATCCTTAGCCTGACCGTTTACAGTGACGGTAAGAGCTTCGGTGTCCACCTCGATCTTGGTTCCGTCGGAATATTCCATTGAGAAGCTGTGCTTGCCGTTTCTGGTATAGTTTACAACGGTCTCGTCCTTTATGGAGGAGGAAATGTCGTTGTACATCTTATAATCGTTAGCGGCAATTTCCAGCCAGCCTTCATAGTTAGCATAGAAATACTTGTCGTACAAGCTGTCCTGGAAGTCATTGGGAGAATTGTACATCAGCTCGTAATGAACAGCGGAGCCTGTCATCAAGGACAGAAGTCTCAGCTCGTTAGCGCTGGAGCTTGCATTTACGGGCTTTGAAGAATAGGGGATATATCCGTGGATAACCATCTGATAGAAGGGCACGTCATAGTCAAACAAGTCATAGTTTGAGCTGTACAGAGGAACATTGGTGATAGCCGATACATAAGGCAGAGCATAAGCGTTGCACTCCTGCGCTATCATGGAAATTCCTGCGTCTGTGATCTTCTTGTAGCCCTCTACAAGGATATTTTCGGAATCCTGACGTACAAGCTGTGACTTGCCGTCAGCATTTTTACGGCTGAAGTCGCTGTACAGCAGGGAAGTTGCCTGATCGAGGCTGATAGTCTTAAGACCTTCACTTGTAAAGGAATTGACTACCTTGTCAAATATATCCGACCAATAATAGGGGGAGAGGATAGTCCATGTGGGCTTTACATCGGTATCGGGAATACCGTAGGCAAGATCGAAATCTGTCTGTGTAGCGTAAGCTTTGGTAACTCTCTTGGAGCTGTTCAGCGTGAAGGAGTACCCGTTGCCGCTCTTGGTGTATTCCATAAAGTTGATTCCGGGATAGAAAGCAAAGCCCTTATCCTGTGTGTAGCTGTAGAGATCCTTGAAGCCGTTCTTNCCGCCCAGCTTGCTTGAATAGTCGGCGCCTGTTGTTACCTGACCCTTCATATCGCTGNNNGTGAACTCGTTGTATACAAGCTGAATGTCCTCAACNCCCAGACCGCNCAGCTTTTCAAGAATTTCCTTAGCCTGGCTGTANGAAGTNGCAACAGTCTGCATATCAACNGGGAAGCCNAAAACNGACTTCTTGGTAATTGTTCCGCCCATAGTGGTTACTGTAAGAGCGTTTGCATTATCGGTGGACTGCTTGGTNAGNCCCTTTTCGTTGATNAGGTAATTGCGGTAGGTNTCTGCAAGGTCTGCAACGTTAACNTCGTCGCCTGTCATGAAGTAGTAGTANACTTCTANNTCATCAACTCTGTTNTCNCCNGACTGATANACTCTNAGGTCGGTCTTTGCNCCCATTGTAAAGGTNTCGGTAGCGCGGAAATCNAAGCTGAACCATGCGCTGTTGATCTGGTTNGCGTTNTGACCGCTTACNTAAGCNTTTACATNGGCNTANGNGTCGCCCTTGTTTACNACNGCGAACATTCCCTCGTCNTGTCCNTCNAGCTCTTTTACNATNCCGAGNACGGGGAAGATANGTCTGCTCNGTNTTGGCAGCNGCNGTNGAGGTGCTTANTGCAACGTCCTTGCCGTAAACNNTNGANTTGTANACGCTGGTGGANGTCTTGCCGTTATNGAAGTTGATAACTGCGCCCGATCCGTCGGGAACGAAGATAAATCCGTCCTCGGTATTNCTNTCGGGATTGGATCTNCCTGCGCCGAATGCCTGAGAAAGATCAAGGCTTATGAGCTTGTATTCCTTCTGAGACTTTTCATTGGTTCTCTCGTTGATCTCGTCGGAATGNACTCTGATNCTTAACTTGTCATTGTCCAANACGATAGATACGGGGATAGAGAAGAAGTATCTGGTGAATTCGTAGGTGATCTTTACGCCGTTTTCGATATCCTCNACCTTGAACTTCTGCGCCNNNACGGCGGTNTCGAAGGACTTTGCGGGAGTATCGGGCAAGCTGCTGGTCTCCATATCNAGAGGTCTGAAGGTNAGCATGGAAGCCATTGTGGTTTTCTGAGGCTTGCCTGCTACGCNGTCGGACTCATAATCNTANGGAGTTGACCACCATATATAGCCGCTCTTNTTGTTCTTAACGGCAAAGAAGCAGTTGGTATCGTTGAAATAGAGGGTAAGGTTATCGTTTTTGGCAACCTCTCTCATTTCAGCCAGAGCCTGCTCCTCGGTGACGGGGGGCGCTTCTTCCTCTCNGCCGCCTGTCTCGCCGCCTNCACCCTCTGCGNNNNCTNCNNCTGNGGGAGCNTCAACTGNGGGTTCGTCNGCGGNNTCATTATCTACGCCTTCCGACCATACAACGCCTGAGCTGAGGACAATGGAAACGGCAAGAATTGCTGCTAACAGCTTTCTTTTGAATTTAAGCATTTTCTGAAATCATTCCTTCCTCCGAAAGCNGNGTTTNTATAGGNTGAAACCGCCTGTCTTTCGGTTGCAGATTTTTCTGTCNAAGCTTTATGCCNNTNACATNCTGAATCTGTACATCAATTCGGTAACAACGGAGTATACGAACATTACTACCTGCTGGAACAGTGATACTAAAAGTATCAGTACCAGAACTATAATTACCATTGCAACTATTGTGAAGATAATGGCAAGTATGGTTTTGGGCATCGAATACTGATGGACCGCTTTCATTGCCGAAATTATCAGAACTGCCGACCANACAAGTCCGATGTAGCTTATCAGAGTGATTATGGTGCTTTCCTGCCTTGTGAGAACGTTGCTGGCAAAAATGCAGATGACCTGAGCGATTATGTAGGGCACCAGCGAATATGCGGTAACNCACATTATCTCATTCATCTTGCCTTCGCCGTCAAACAATGTACACAGNGACCAGTTNCCCACTACCCAGATAAAGAANATCAGTACNGAGCTGGAGAAGATAGGCACAACGTTGAATACCTTTTCAAAATTCNTCTGGAAAACGAAGCCTGTCATAAGTCTCGAGCANACGTTGACTATGAAGAATATCAGCACGATNACAAGGGCTACCTTGCTGTGGTAGGCTTTTTTCCACCTTACGTCCTCAAAGCCCTCAAAGGGGTGTCTTACAACGTAGAAGGGCCATTGCNANTTNGGGNAATTAAAATNAAAACGCATTTATGACNNACCTCCCTTTGCANGCNTACNTTTTTTCTTNTTCATTATCTGTCTAACCTTGGAAACTACCACCAGTATAACGATAAGAGCTATTATGATTATCATAACGACATTGAAATACTTTCTTATCATTTCCATTCTGTATTCCTTGAAGGCGCGGTTGTAGCCGACTCTGCTGTTCATGTAGAAATACTTCATGGCTGTTTCGTTGTCGCCCATGGTGTAGTAAGCGTTACCGAGACCGATATAGGCGAACCAGTAGTTGGCGTCTCTCAGAATGATCTCCTCAAAAGGCTCCTTAGCCTCCATGTAAAGACCTCTGTTGAACTTTTCAATAGCTCCGTGTACCATTGCGCCGAATTCGGTAAGGGTGAATACCGTGATGTTATTCTTTCTTCCGTCGCTTACATAAACCTTTCCGTTGTAGGTCTCAAGTGCCGTGGGGGAAGTGAACAATCCCTTCTGGTCTCCATAGCCTCCAAAGATAAATTCAAGGTCAAGCTCGTCGGAATACTGGAATATTCTCTTGTTTTCAAAGTCGAGCAGGAAAACGTTGCCGTCCTCGTCAACTTCTACGTCGTCAATAGCCGAAGCGTATGTCTTTCCTTTATAGTATACGGAAAGATCGCCGAAGATCATATCGTCAAAGCCCATGTTCAGGTAAATGTTTTCGCCTGAGGGGTTGAGCTTTTTCAAAACGTCCTTGTCGGAGTTTTTGGAAGAGGTAACTGTGTAGATAAAGCCGTCAAAGTCAATATCGCAGTTGTCAAGCTCGATAGCTACCGCTCTCTTTCTTGCAAGCATCTGTTCACGGTTCATGAAGAGCTTGTAGAATGCGTTCTGCAAAACTTCCGCTGTGGTCTCAACACGGTTTGCGCCGTAGAAACCGTTGAATGCGCCGTCAATGCTGAACTGCACCATACCGCTGGTGATAGAGGGGATAACTGCGTATACGTTGTAGGCGTTGTCTACAACTACCTTTTCGGGACGGAAAGAAACGTTTGCTTCATATACATCGCTGGTAGGTCTGGTATACTCGAAGAAAATGGTTCCGTCCTCATAGCAGGCAAGAACTCTTTCGTTCATGGAGTCTGCTATATAAATAATTGCTTTGTCGTCTCTGTGTGCTACAAAAACGCCTGTGGGGGAGTTAAGAGTGGTACTCTTAACAATGCTCCTGCTTTCGGGGAATTCGTCTCCGTACTTGAAGGTATCGAGAACGGTGCCCGAACTCATATTTTCATCTGTGATGATGATGCGCTGGTTTTTGCTGTCTGCTATATAAAACTTGCCCGTTTCGTTGTCTACGAACATATCTCTTACTTCATTGAAAGCGCCTACGCCGATGTCAACGCCGGTGAAGATGTCGGAAACAACATATCCGTTCTGTGAAGGCACAGGGTCGTTCCACCAGTTGTAGTTATATCCGTAGTACGCTTCGTCTGCAAATGCCGAGGGAGCCATAACACCCACAGCCGTAACAGCCGATAAAGCGAAAGCAGCGATTTTTTTAGATAACGGCACTGATATTCATTCCTTTCTTATTTTTCTTTTGGAGGAATTTTGCTTTTTTTGATCTTGCAAAATGCCTCGTTGTTTACGCTGTTGGTTTTGGAAGGATAGGCGGGCATTTTTCAAAACGCCCTTACGCATTTGACCATCTCAATTCCCTTAATCCTTCAAGCCGCTCTGCGCCATGGTTTCCATAACGTTGCTCTGGCATATAAGGAAGATTATGATAGGAGGAACCATTGTTACAACTACCGCCGCTGCCGCAACGCCCGCACGGGCAATACCTGCGGAGGAGATCTGCGACATAACGGTGGGGAGGGGTTTAAGTTCCTCACTGTAAATAAATGCGTAGCCTGTTACCTGCCATGCGCCCTGGAATGCGAAGATCATCAGTGTCATAATGGCGGGCTTAACGTTGGGCATTACGATCTGCCAGCAGATCCTGAAATGTCCTGCGCCGTCAAGCTTTGCCGCTTCGATGACTGCGTCGGGTATCTGTCCCATGAACTGACGCATCAGGAACAATCCCATAGGAGATGCGATGTAGGGAAGGGTTATTGCAAGGTATGTATCGATAAGTCCCATCATTGCCATTACCATGTACTGCATGATAAACATTACAGAGGAGGTAAAGAGCAGCGCGACCTCGATGATCTTGTTCAGCGCCTTTTGACCGGGGAACTTGGTTTTGCCGAGAACGTAAGCCGCAAATGAACAGAAGAATATCTGACAAATGGTTACGACTACCGCAACAAGCACCGAGTTAAAGACGTATCTTGAAAATGGTACCCACATGTTTGACGCTGTGTTCAGCAGGTCAACGTAGTTCTGACCTGTAGGAGCGATAGCGTACAATTTAGGCGGGAACAGGAACAATTCCTGTGAAGGCTTAACTGATTGGATAACGGACAGATAAATGGGGAACAGCATAAACAGTCCTACCAAGAAAAGCATGATAAAAATGGCTATATCGCCGCCCCTTGAGCCGCCGTATTTTTTTCTGGATTTTCTAACCCTCATGACTGCCGTCCTTTCGATTTATTTTTTTAATTAAGATTTGCTGAGAGAATTTGATAAAAAGCTTTAAGCTTTTTAAATATCTCTTAGTCAAGGAATCTGCCCAATATTTTCTTAATGCCCCAGTTAGCAACGAGCATTACTCCGAACAAGACGAAGCATATTGCCGAAGCGTAGCCCATCTCGTATCTTATTGAGCCGTAGTCATAAGCGTGGGTCATAATTGTGTGAGCCGCGTAGTCGGTGGAAGGGAAGGAAGTAAGATATCTTCCCACATCACCTGCGGTAAATGAAGATACTATCTGCATTACCGCTGCGAACAGCATCTGAGGACCCATAGCGGGTACTGTTACCATAAGCAGCTCCTGCATACGGTTCTTAACGCCCTCAACGGCTGCCGCCTCGTAACGGTCGCGGGGAATACCCTGCAAGCCCGCACGGAGTGAAAGGAAGCCTGCACCCAAGGACATCCACAGCTGAACTACCATAACAACGCCGAAGATGTAGTTAGCGTCGGTGAGCCACTGGATAGCGCCCTTTGTGATACCCAGGTTCATCAAATAAGCGTTTGCTATACCGTAGGTATCGCCCGAGAAGATGAGCTGCCAGGTAGTGTAAATGTTACCTGCAAGGGTAGGTGCGTAAAAGATAAAGGTAAAAATAGTTTTCAGGGCTCCGGGCATTTCGTTGATAAGCCACGCCAGCAAGAAGCAGAGAATGTAGCTTATAGGTCCGGTGATTACCGCAAAGATAAGGGTATTCTGGATCGCCTTTAAGAAAACCTCGTCCTCCAAAAACAGAGCGTAAAAGTTATTTAAGCCTATCCATTGGGGGAACTGTACCATGTTGAAGTTTGTAAAGCCCATAGGCAGTGACAGTACAACGGGTACGAATGTGAAGATCGCAAATAGGATAAAGAACGGTGCCATCAGCAGATAAAGGCTGCGGCTGCGTTTTATTTCACGGAGCGTGTAGCGGAACTTATCGTCCTCTATGTGCAGTATTTCCGTATTAGCTTTTGCTGCCAATCTGATTCCTCCTTTTTCAGAACATGTCTCCGCAAGATTTGTACGCGTCTTTTCGGCATCTTTCGCCGATTACTTCGTCAAATCTTCTTGACTTGCACAAAGCAAGCCTGCGAAGCTTTTCCTCGTCCTCGACGAAATCTGCTCGAAAAACCACGCACAAATCTCACGAAGACAAGTTCTATAAATCTCCCTCCGCCTGTTTACATTTCCTAACGTAAGCAGGCGTTGGGGCAATTTATTTTTTAGCATTTTCGTTTTTGCCTGCCGATTTTATTTATCAAAAGAAGAAAGCTCTTCGTTCTTTCTTTCGATTTCGGCGTTGATGTCACGGTTGTAGGTGATCAGCGAGTATCTTGCGTTGCCGCCCTCGTTTACCACCGCTCTGAACGCGTTCTTGGTGTGACGTGTTGTTGCATAGGAAGCGGGGATAATAGGTACTTCAACTGTCTGGCTCATCTGCGCCGTGATCTTTTCCATTTCGGAGGTAGACCAGGGGAGCTGCTGCAAAGCTTCAACGTTTGCTGTTGCAAATCTTCCCATAGGTCCCATAAGAGCTTCAATAGTTCTGCCGTATTCGACCTGAGCTTCGGTGGAGGTGAACCACTTGATGAACTCCCAAGCCGCATTCTGGTTGGTTACCTTATTGAATATCAGCGCGCCCGATGTGGAGGAGTTGGTAGCGTGGCTTACAGTGCCGTCCTCACGGAGAGTGCCGGGAACCAGCGTGAAGTCCCAGAGTCCCTTGATCTCGGGAGCGGAAACGGAAAGCTGGTTATAGAAGGTGTAGTTCTGGATAAGTATGGGCATCTCGCCTGTTCTGAAACGGGAGAATGCGTCATAGGTCTGATCAAGCGCATGTACGTTGTAGAAATCGGTCCACATCTTAAATGCTTCAAGGCTGTCTTCCTGCTCATAGTTGGTAGCGGTAAGATCGTCGTTATAGATGTTCAGACCTCTCTGCAGCATCAGCATTACGAAGGTGTCGCCTGCGTCAAATACGGAGCTGGTGGTTACCGCTGCGGGAGTGATAAGACCTACGTCCAGGTAAGAACGCTGGAATATCTTGATCATTCCGATAAGATCGTCCCATGTTTCGGGGGGCTCATCGATTCCGAGTTCGCCCAAAATATCGGTGCGGTAGAACATCATGGGGAAGTTCTGCTCGATAGGAAGTCCGTAAACGCCGTCACGGTAAGTATAAAGCGTGGTGATGTTGGGTGAGAAGTTCTTGACTACCTCGTCATAGTCGGGGAACTTGGTAAGATCAACCAACAGGTCACGCGCGGCAAGCTGAATGGGGAAGTCGCCGCCTGTGAAGAGGGAGATCTCAGGACCCTTGCCTGCAAGGGTGGATTCAAGGATAGCGCCCTGAACCAGTTTGATAGAAACGCTTATGCCGTCATGGTTTATATTGAAGTCACTGTCCACCTGCTCCTTGATAGCGGTAGCCTGGTCACGCGCAAGACCGATCCACACGTCAAGGGAGGTAGCGTCTGTGTTTTCGGAAAGGCTGTTGTAATCCTCAAAGAAGGATCCGATAAATGCGTTGAAGCCAAAAGCTAAGTTTTCAAAGAAGCCGCCTCTTGCGGGAGAAGCCTCTTCATGAACTGTCTTTACTTCAAAGTAGTCGATCTCCAAAGGCTGATCGCGGTAGTCTCTCATCCAGGCGGAGAGGGAAGCGATGTAATCCTTCAATGTACTTGCTGTTGTGGGGATATCGTCGGGCTTCTTGATGCAGCGCTTCAGAACGACTTTCATAGTTTCCAAAGTGGAAGCTTCGGAACCTGAACCTAATTTTTCGATATTTGCTTTTTCCTCATCAAGCTGATCGATTATCTTCTGGAATTCGGGGAGCAGCTCGGGAATGGTGATATCTACACGGTAGTCGGTGTATTCGTCGGGTTCGGGGCCTGTGATCATCAGTATACGTCTGTAATAGTAGCTCAGCTCGTATACGATGTCGTCAAGTCTCTGCATGATCTCGCCGATCTCGCCGGGGATAGCTTCCATTGTCATGGTGTGCTTTCCTGCTGTGAGGTAGATGTAAACGTCGTTGCCGTCGCTGTCAACTATTCCCTGGTTGTACCAGTTGTTGCTGTAGGGGAACAGCACATCGTCAAAGCACAGATTGGGTACTTCTCCGTCTATGTATACGCGGCGGTTGGAGAAGAAGCCTCTCATAACATTCTGTCTTACCTTAAAGTCGAAAGAATAATATCCGTCATTGGGAACAGTAAATTCCCATGTAGCCTGCTGAGTAGCCTTGTTCCAGGTACCCTGACCCATTGTGTTGTAACGCTGCTTGGTTGGGTGAGAGGGGCTTACAAGACACTCTGTTCTGTCGGTGGTAGCGTAAAGGGTGGAAGCACTCTTATAAATGCTGTTTTCGCCCTGTACGAAAATTGTGTTTGTTCCGATAAAGTTAGTTTCGGAAAGAGCGGGAGTGCTGTTGAGATCTGAATCCGAGGGCTTAACATATTCGGGAACTGCGTCGTAATTCTTGAAGGTAAAGGTCTTAAGACCAACATTGCACTTGATACCTGTAAGTGTCAGGGTGTGCTTGCCCTTTTCCAGATAGAAGAAATAGGGGTTGTTGAAAAGTCCCTCTTTATCCTTTATTGGATACTTGATCCAGGTGTCGTACTCTATCTGTCCGGGACGGATATCATTGTCTCTGCTGTCCTGTCTGATACCGCCCTCCTCGTCCTGCCAATAGCGGTCGAGAGAGAAGGTCTTTGCTGCGGAGAAAGGATATTCGCCGTCCAGCTGCATTGCGTACTCAACTACCGTATTATTGCCCGCAATGGTGTAGTAGAACATTTCGAGGTTGTAAAGTCCCGTTTCGGGTACTTCAAATTCGTACTCCGCAGTGCCGCCGTGGTTGGGCCACAGCAGAACATCGGATTCGCCCTCGAAGTCCGTGACCTCTCCGCCAGGCTCGATGCCGTACTTGTCTGCGCCAATGGAGATGTAATCTTTTGCGTTGATGACGATCTCCTGCTTGGGATAAGCGGCGTCGGAATGGGAGTTGAAGTAGTTGGCGTAGGTATCGTCACGGCTCATGCCCGCAATAAGGGATTCGTTTATGGAAGAGCCGGAGCTGCTGTCCGATCCCTCCGAACCCTCGGCGGCATTGACATAAACCGGCATACCTGCTAACATACTTGCTGCCAAAATCACTGACAGCACTTTTTTCAGCTTGATGTTCATTCTTGCCAAAATTTTATCCACCTTTCTGATGAATTTTTCGGATATCCAAGGCTTTATCTTAAATATCCTTTAGGGAATATTATTTTTACGACCAAGTCGGTTATATAGGGAAATTTGCTGTGTCGGAAATCGGCTTGCGCCCTTGTTTTCCGAGCCTGCCGTCTTTCGGCGTTAAGATCAAGATAATATCATTGCCCTTTTATAATAATTTTGTCCTCCTCCAGCTCAACGCGGACTTTTCCGCCGCCTTTTACACCCAAAGCGCTTAGATATTCTTTAGGCAACTGCAGACGGCCTGCTCTGTCAAGCACTGCCAACTCTTCGTGAGCGGCATTTTCGGCGTTTTCACCATTAGCCCGGTTTTCACCGAGGGAATCAAGGGACGCTATATCTTCAAGGGAATGCTTTCTTATCATCTCCGTGGCGGTTTTTCCGTCTCTTATGGAAACCACACGGTCAATGGACTTTGATAGATTCACATCGTGAGTTACTATTATAACGGTAACTCCAAGTTCTTTATTTATTTTTTTGAAAACGTCAAGCACCATAGCGGCAGTTTTTGTGTCCACCGCTCCCGTGGGTTCGTCTGCCAGCAGAAGCCTTGGATTATTTGCAAGAGCTATGGCAATAGCCACTCTCTGCTGCTCGCCGCCCGACATCTGGGCTAAAAGGGAGTTTTGCCGCTTTGACAATCCCACCGAATCTAAGAGCATTTCCGCCCTGTGCTGTCGGTTTTTGGAGCCTTTCAGCAGCATGGGAAGCTCAACGTTCTGTCTTGCGGTAAGGTAGGGAACAAGGTTTCGTGCGTTGTTCTGCCACACAAAGCCCACCACATCGCGCATGTAGGACACAAGCTCCTTGTCGTCCAGCTTCAGCATATCCTTTCCGTCTATGAAAAGGCTTCCCGCCGAGGGCTTGTCAAGTCCCCCCAGCATATTGAGGAGAGTGGATTTTCCCGATCCCGAAGCGCCTACGATAGCCATAAGCTCGCCCCGTTCTACGGTAAGGTCAAGACCTTGCAAAGCCATGACCTCCACGCCTTCGGATTTGTATATCTTAACTAAGTTCTCGCACCGCACCATTACAGAATCGGGCGGCGCCAACATAACATTTTTCGGTATTTTCAACACCCCCGCTTTTTGTACTGCGGATCTTGACAACTGCCGATTTTAAATTTTCGCGGTTTTCGGCAAATGCCAACCTTCGACAATTGCAAACTTTTGGAAACTGCCTGTTTTCGACAACTGCAAGCTTTCAACAGCTTACAGCTTTTATGGGGAAAATCTGTTTAAACCAGCTTCCCGTCCTCCAAGGCGTAAACCTTATCTGCCAATTCCATCATGGTCTCATCATGAGTAGTCATTACTATGGTCAGCCCCTCAGCCGTTATAAAATCACGGAAAAGCTTCATTACCGCCAAGCCTGTGGGGGTATCAAGGGCGGCTGTGGGTTCGTCCGCAAAGATGATCTTGGGCTTGTGGGAAACGGCTCTTGCAATGGCAACACGCTGCTGTTCTCCGCCGGAAAGCTCTCCCGGCCGGTGGGTCATGCGCTTTTCAAGTCCTACGCGGGTAAGGCAGTCTCTCGCTCTCTGCTTTCTCTGTGAAAGGGGAACTCCTGCCAGCCTTAAAGCAAATTCCACATTTTCAAAGGCGGTCATGGTTGACATCAAAGCAACCGACTGAAAAACAAAAGCCATATCGTGGCGCCGCAGGCTGTCCTGCTGCGAGGGGCTTAATGCGGTTATGTCCTTGCCGTCAAAGATCACCGTTCCCTCATCGGGCTTGTCGAGTGCGCCGAGGATATTTATAAGAGTAGTTTTGCCCGATCCCGAACGTCCGCGCAGGCAGACAAGCTGTCCGCTTTCAACTTCAAGATCTACGCCCTGCAATGCGTTCACAACACTGCCGTCGCCTATTTTGAACTGTCTGGAAACTGCGTTGGCTTTTAATATAACAGACATATTAAGAACCCCCGCTTTCGTTATGTAATATACACAGTCGTAAAATTGCACAAAAACCCGAAATTCACGGAAAATCAGCGTATTTTAAGGTTTTTAGCTAATTTTGGGCGCAACATTCACAAGGCTGTCACCTACCCTACTTAATTATATCAAAGTAACCCCCATATGTCAAGTTTTCATAAAAAGTTTTTTATTTTTAGGGGAATTGGTAACATTATCAACAAAAATTATGAAAAAATAAAGAGAGGTTTACGAAGAACCGCGGAAAATCTTGAACATCTTGCACTTTGAAAAGCAATTAACACAATATGTTGTGAATGTTTTTGTAAAGGATTACATCATTTTTGTATGGTAGTTTTTAACAAATACGCAAAAAATTGCGTTGGAAAAACAAGAGCTGTGACAATTTCGTGAATTTGCACAAAATACCGCATAAATCGGTGTGAACGCCGAGTTTAAAGGGGATTGATGATAATTTGACAGTTTTTTCCTTGTTGACATTGGTACGAAATCGGACTATAATGCAATAGTGAAAATTTCCCCTTTGTTTCCTTAAATGCGGATTACCACTCTCACAACTGCTCTGATAGCACAAGTTACAAAATGCGGGGCACCACTCTCACAACTGCTCTGATAGCACAGGTTAAAAAATGCGGGTTACCACTCTCACAACTGCTCTGATAGCACGAATTTCAAAAAGGACAAAATTTTCTCCGAAAATTTTGTCCGGTTCCGAAAATGAAGCTCTTGGCGCTTGCGCCATTGAGCTTCATTTTC
>JAAVIE010000015.1 GCA_014799325.1 Oscillospiraceae bacterium | reverse complement strand
GACGAGGCATTGTCTGCCCAAAGCGTTGACAGGACGTCAACGCCCAAAGCAGACAGTTTGAGCATTCATTTTCGGAATTTTGAAATTCTTTTTAAATCAGTAAATTACCACCAAGTTCCCTGAGAGAACCAAAATTACCGCCAACTTTCCTTTAAAGCAGTGCAAGATTAGCACAACTTTTCTGAGAGAACTGTAAATCAGCACTAAGTTTCTTGGGAGCATAAAATAGAGGGGCTGTCTTTTTTACAGCCCCCATCTTTTATGTGTCCTATGGACTTAGCAGCAATAGCGCCTTCGCTGTAATTATCATATCACATCAATAAAAATGTGTCAACAAGTAATTTTAACATGCACTATTATAATATAAAACTCCCCCAAACCTTGAAAATCCCCCCAAAAAGTGCTATACTATTATACAAGAGAAAACCAAAGGAAAATTTCTCACACATCACCAAACATAAAGGAGAACAAAATGCCAAGAACACAAATAGCAGACCTGTATAAAAACACCCCCGCAAACGGCGCCGAGCTTACCGTCAGCGGCTGGATCAAGACCGTCAGGGGCAGCAAAAGCTTCGGCTTTATGGAATTATCCGACGGCAGCGGCTTCAAGGGCGTGCAGATCGTTTTTGAAGAGGACAAGGTGAGCAACTTCAAAGAGCTTAGCAAATTAGGCGTTGGAAGCGCAGTTACCGTAAAAGGCACCATGCTCCTCACTCCCGAAGCAAAACAGCCCTTTGAGATCCACGCTTTGGAAGTCACTGTGGACGGACTTGCCCCTTCGGACTACCCATTGCAGAAAAAGCGCCACACCCTGGAATATCTCCGCACTATCGCTCATCTGAGAGCAAGGACAAACACTATCGGAGCAGTATTGAGAGTGAGAAGCGTTGCCGCTTTTGCAATACACAGCTTCTTTAATGAGAGAGGGTTTGTGTACGTCAACACTCCAATAATCACCGCTTCCGACTGCGAGGGCGCAGGCGAGATGTTCAGAGTTTCCACCCTTGACCCCGAAAATCTTCCCATGACAGAGGACGGCAAGGTAGATTACTCCAAGGACTTCTTCGGCAAGCCTGCCAGCCTTACGGTATCGGGACAGCTCGAGGGCGAGGCTATGGCTATGGCTTTCGGCAGCATTTACACCTTCGGACCTACATTCAGAGCGGAAAACTCCAACACCACACGCCACGCCGCAGAATTTTGGATGATCGAGCCCGAAATTGCTTTTGCCGACCTGCAGGACGATATGGACTTGGCAAGAGATATGATAAAGTATGTTTTAAAGACGGTTTTGGAAAAATGCCCCGACGAAATGAAGTTCTTTAATGATTTCTACGACAAGGAGCTTATACAGCGCCTTACCGATATTGTGAACAGTGACTTTGCCAAGGTCACATATACAGAGGCGGTTGAAATTCTTGAAAAGCACAAGGATCAGTTCAAATATCCCGTTTATTGGGGCGCAGACCTGCAGACCGAGCATGAAAGATTCTTGACTGAGCAGGTGTTCAAAAAGCCCTTGTTTGTTACCGATTATCCCAAGGAGATAAAGGCGTTCTATATGCGTCAGAACGACGACGGAAAGACCGTGGCGGCGGTGGATCTGCTGGTTCCCGGAGTTGGAGAGATCATAGGCGGCAGCCAGCGTGAGGAAAGGCTTGACGTTCTTTTGAAGAGAATGGAGGAGCTTGGACTTAAGGAAGAGGACTACAGCTGGTATCTTGATCTAAGGCGTTTCGGCGGCTGTAAGCATGCGGGCTTTGGTCTGGGATTTGAGCGGCTTATTATGTATATGACAGCTGTGGGTAATATCAGAGACGCTATTCCATTCCCAAGAACTGTGGGTAATGCAGAATATTAAAAAGTCATTTTGGTTTTGCAAATTAGCACATTACTTTCAAGTGGTGTGCTATTTTTGCAGTTTAGTATAGAAGAAGGAAAAATGAAGGATCTTATAAAATATTTAAAGCCCCACTTCCCCCGAATGGGAATAGGGCTCACCATAAAAATCACAGGCACAATAATAGAGCTTGCCCTCCCCTACATATTGAGCTACATTCTTAAAAGCGTAGTTTACCGAGAAGATATAAAGCTGATAATTTTTTGGGGAGGAGTAATGGTGCTTTGCGCCGCAGCCGCTTTTCTCTGCAATACAGTAGCCAACCGCATGGCGGCGTTGACAGCAAGGAACTTTTCGGAAACCGTGCGGCATGAGCTTTTTGAAGCTACCCTGCACCTGAGCGCGGCACAAAGGGACAGGTTTACCATTCCCTCCCTTGAATCCCGTATCACCACTGACACCTACAACGTTCATCAGTTTGTGGGTATGATGCAAAGGTTGGGCGTGCGGGCTCCTATTCTTCTTATTGGGGGAATGATCATAACTCTCATTATGGACAGCTACCTTGCCCTCGCTATGCTGGCTATACTGCCTTTTATCTTTGTGACGGTGTATTTTATTTCAAGAAAAGGCGTTCCCCTATATATAAAGGTACAGCAGGCAGTAGACAGAATGATCCGTGTTGTAAGAGAAGATGCGGGCGGTATCCGTGTTATCAAGGCTTTATCCAAAACCGAGTATGAACACAAGCGTTACGATGCCGTTAACGGCGGACTCTCCAAGGCGGAGAGAAAAGCGGGTATCACTATGGGCGCGGTAAACCCCATTATGACCCTTTTGATGAATATGGGAATCGTTGCGGTTGTGGCTATCAGCGCTTCACGGGTCGCAAACCACATCTCCGACGCGGAAACGGTCATTGCCTTTATGCAGTACTTTACCCTCATCTCCATGGCTATGATGTCGGTAACGAGAATTTTCATTATGTACACCAAGTGCGAGGCTTCCGCAAAAAGGATCAGTGAGGTAATAAACACAGAGTCCGATCTTAAGGTCGGATCCGAGGAGGAATTCCCCCCTCGCAAAGATAACGGGTTTATCGTTTTTGACAATGTAAACTTTTCCTATAACGGCCCACAGAACGACCTTTCGGACATCAGCTTTTCTGTAAATAAAGGCGGTTCTTTGGGGATCATAGGCGCTACGGGCAGCGGAAAATCTACTGTTATAAAACTGCTGCTGCGTTTTTATGATATAAACAGCGGCAGTATAAGAATAGACGGCAGGGATATTCGCACTATTCCAAAGGAAGAGCTGTACAAGCTCTTTGGCACCGCCATGCAGAACGATTTCCTTTACTCCGATACCGTGGAGGAAAACATCAAATTCGGCAGAGAGCTTTCACAGGAGCAGATAAAAAGCGCCGCCGTTATCGCCCAGGCAGACAGTTTTATAACGGAACTTGAAAACGGTTATGGGCATCTGCTTTCCCAAAAGGGTACAAATATTTCGGGCGGGCAAAAGCAAAGGATCCTGATTTCAAGAGCCTTGGCTGCAAAACCCCAAATACTTGTACTTGATGACAGCTCCTCCGCCCTGGACTACAAAACCGACGCGGCTTTACGAAAAGCGCTGAAGGAAAACTGCAAGGATATGACTGTGATCACAGTCGCACAGAGAGTTAGCTCAGTGAAGGACTGCGATCTGATACTTGTTTTGGAGGAAGGCAGGATCATAGGAATGGGAGACCATGACAGCTTAATAAGCTCCTGCCCCGAATATAAGGAGATCAGCGATTCCCAGATGGGAGGTGCTTTCCTTGAATAATAATGAAAAGATGACCCATAAACCACAGCCTGCCAAAATTCCCCCAAAAACAAAAGAGCAAAAAAAGGCGGAGTTTAAGGAAACCAAAACTGTTTTAAAAAGGCTTGGGAAATACATTTTGCAGCACTGGCAGCTGTTTCTTTTAGCTATAATACTGACCCTGCTGTCAAACCAGCTTTCCCTTTTAGGCCCTTTATATTCGGGAAATGCTATAGATGCAATTTCAGCGGAAGAGGGCGTAGACTTTCCCACTGTATGGCAGTGTGTGGGGAAAATGCTTATCTGCTACATAGGCGCGGCGGTGCTGAGCTATCTCCTATCTATCCTTATGACCGTTATCAGCCAAAAGATAGTATATAATATGAGAAAACAGCTTTTTGAAAAGCTAACAACTCTCCCTGTCAGCTACTTTGACACCCACGCCGCAGGGGATATTATCAGCCGCATTTCCTACGATATAGACACTGTCAACGCTTCCCTTTCACAGGACTTGGTGCAGGTAATGACAAGTATTTATACCGTTCTGGGTGCTCTTGCCTTTATGTGGCAAATTTCAAAGCCGCTGATCTTGGTATTTGCTCTTACCGTGCCAACTTCAATTATCTTCACACGATTCCGCGCAAGGCATGTGAGACCCCTTTTCAGCAAGCGTTCAAGGAAATTGGGCGAGCTTAACGGTTATGCGGAGGAAATGCTTACAGGCGCAGGCACCATTCAGGCTTACAACCGAGAAGGTGAAATTACAAACCGCTTTGACAAGCGCAACAACGACACCATGAACGCCTACTACGACGCGGAGTATTACGGCGCAATGTTAGGTCCCGCCGTAAACTTTATCAACAATCTTTCCATTTCCCTGGTAATGATATTGGGCGGTATTCTTTATATGTATTCCCAAAGCGGCGCAGTTCAGGCAGGGGGCGTTTTCTTCATTACTCTGGGAGGAGTGGCGCAGTTCGTGCAGTATTCGAGGAAGTTTGCGGGTCCAATAAACGAGTTTGCCAATCTGTTCAGCGAATTCCAATCCGCATTTTCGGCCGCAAGGAGGATCTTCGCCATAATGGACGAGCCGCCGGAAAAAGCGGACGATCCAAAGGCGTTACCCTTAGAAAGGGCTGTGGGAAATGTGGAATTGAAGGACATCACCTTCGGCTATACTTCCGAAAAAACTATCTTACACGACATTTCCGTTAATGCAAGATCAGGAGAGACCATTGCCATAGTAGGCCCCACAGGCACAGGCAAGACTACAGTCATAAATCTGCTTATGAGATTTTACGACACCGACAAAGGACAGATAACCGTTGACGGCAGAAATATCAACGAAATAACCCGCAAATCTCTCCGAAAAGCTTACACTATGGTGTTGCAGGACACCTGGCTTTTTTACGGTACTGTGTTTGAAAACATTGCCTACGGCACCGACAATGCCACAAGGGAACAGGTGGAGCAAGCCGCAAAAGCCGCAAGGATAGATTCCTTTATCCGCTCTCTGCCCCAAGGCTATGACACAGTTTTGTCAGATGACGGCATAAATATTTCCAAGGGGCAAAAGCAGCTTATCACCGTTGCAAGGGCAATGCTCTCCGACGCTTCCATGCTCATCTTGGACGAAGCTACTTCCAACGTAGATTCACGAACAGAGATAAAGATACAGGAGGCTATGAACAGGCTTATGAAAGGGCGCACTTGCTTTGTAATAGCGCACAGACTTTCCACAGTCAAGAATGCTGACAGGATCGTTGTTATGCAGGGCGGAACTATCACAGAACAGGGCAGCCATGATGAGTTAATGGAGCTTGGCGGATTTTACAGCAAGCTGTATAATTCGCAGTTTGAATGATCTGCTATATCAATATGTTCATGACACATCAATTTTTTACAACTAACCTTCCCAAAATTTCGGTGGAATATCCTCTGGATTTTCCACCTTGTTTTTTCCGCTTTTGAAGCCATTTTCAACATTTTCCACCGACTTTTCCACAGTTTGGGCAGTTAAAATCAGTAAAAAACCTACTTTTCCACACTTTCCACGGGAAAACTTGTGGAAAACCAAATTTTTACAATTTGTAAAGGTAATAATGTACCTCTTGTATATTGTTACCTTTACTTGTCGTTTTGTTAAATTTTTCAGATGTTCGCAAATGCCCTTAAAATGTAATTGTGTGGATTTGGTTAGCATATTATTTTTATGGTAAAAGAATTTTCACTTTTTACGAATATACAGATCTCTTTTTAAGTAAATTTCGGTAAATTAAGGTTCAAAAACCGTGAAAAACTTTTTGGGCTTGTTTTAAGGGTTTTCAGCACTTTCCACGAAGTTTTCCACAGAAAAATCAGTGAAAGTCAGTTAAAAAGGGCAGTTTTCCGCATTTTCCACGGGAAAACCTGTGGAAAACGGTATAATTTCCCTGATTTATCCAATAATACAATCAGTAAAATATTGATAGTCATTAAAAATCTTATTGGAGGAACGGAAAAATGCGAGGGGTAAACAAGCTGATCCTGGAGATAAAGAATACCGACAACGAATTTTTTGACAGGGCCATTCTCTTTTTAAAGCCCGAAAAAATGAACGCCGAGCAAAGCCAGCTCAACGAGAATGCAATGCGGCTGTTGTCGGCAGTGAGAATGGACGGGATCAATAAAAGGCGTAGGGTGAAAACTGTGCTTATTATTGCGGGAGCTGTTTTGTTGGTGGTAGGCGTTTTGTTTGTTGTTTTAATTTAGAGTTGCGTTATATTATTGTGATTTAAGGAGTAAAACCAAAATTAAAAATTGACAATCTATCCCTTTTTTGATATAATTTAAAATATTAGATTAAAAGATCTTTGTCTTTATTATTGCACACTGTTCATAATTGCTTTTAATAAGGTTTTAACAAAAATGGGAGGGGTTTTTTAATGAAAAAGATTTTAATTATGGTTTTGTTTGTTTTTTTGGTTTTGTTTCTCACATCGTGTAATGATAGTGCAAAATCAAACGAATTACAATCAGAAATTGAAAATTTACAAATGGAACTACAAGACATATCTGAGGAAAAAAACAAATTATCAGATGAAAATAAGCAATTGCAAGAACAGATTTTAGATTTACAATCTCAAATTGATAGTTTATCGGACACAAATAAAGAGTTAAAAGATAAAATCACAGTTTATGAGCTAGAAAAACAAAAAGAAGAAGAAGAGGCCACTATACAAGAAAATGATGTTACTGTCCTTTTGACTAAAAAGGATACTATGATTGGAAAATATAATCAGTATTATGTAACTTCTGAATTTTCTGTTACTAACAATACTAACAAAGATATTAAGGGTATTCAAGGTGTAGTTATATACAAGGATATGTTTGGAAAAGAAATTATGAGAATTAATTGTGATTTTACAAAAGAAATAATATATAGTGGAACAACATACATTGAGTCTGATTTATTATTTGAATGTAACCAATTTATTGATAGCCATATGAAATTATACAATACTAAGTATGAAAGTTTAGCTTTTGAATATCAAATAAAAACTATTTTGTTTACAGATGGCACTTCTAAAAGTTCATGAAAGGCTAATAAAGGTTACTCTTAATTTCAAACTATATGTACATGACCGTAAACGACATAAAACCCCAACAGCCGCTTTTGTCATTATATCAATGAAAACCACCACTGAAGTGGTGGTTTCGGCTTGTATAAAAAGTCAAAAAGTTTTCTTTTTCGGAATGAAAGGGGTCTTAGTGGGAAACCATCAGGGTTTCCCACTAAGTCTGCATAAAAACCCCCGATTTCTTTTTGGGAAATCGGGGGTTTTTATGCAGACAGAACAGCCGCCCAACAGGCGGCTGTTTTCAATTCCAATAAGGAAATCAAACCAGCTCAATGATAGCCATTTCAGCTGCGTCGCCGCGGCGGGGTCCGATCTTTACGATACGGGTATATCCGCCCTTAACGTCCTTATACTTAGGAGCGATCTCGTCAAACAGCTTCTTGCTGACTGCCTCCTTGGTGATGTAGGAATACACCTGGCGCTTGCTGTGAAGATCTTCGTTCTTGCCGAGGGTGATCATCTTCTCAGCTTCGCTTCTTACTTCCTTTGCTCTTGTAACAGTGGTCTCGATCTTGCCGTTCTCCAGCAAAAATGTTACCATTGCTCTGAGCATTGCTTTTCTATGGTCACTTGTTCTTCCAAGTTTTCTCATTTGCTTTTACTCCTTTCTNTAAAGAGTTANNGANTNTNNNAGAGCNTNNGNCTCNATCAGAANTCNNTGACTTTAATAGAGCCTGCGACTNTATTAAAGTCGCAACTTANTCCTCNGGCTCNGCCAAAGCAAAACCAAGTTCTTTGAGCTTTGCGTTGACCTCGTCAAAGGATTTCTTGCCCAGATTACGCACCTTCATCATTTCCTCNGGNGACTTGGAGATCAAGTCCTCNACNGTGTTGATGTTAGCACGCTTNAGGCAGTTGAAGGAACGNACGGAAAGCTCCAGATCCTCNATAGTCTTTTCAAGGATCTTATCCTTGCTCTTGTCGTCCTTCTCCACCATGATCTCAGGCTGACCCACCTCGTCGGACAGCTCAACGAAGGGCTGNAGATGCTGGCAAAGGAATTTTGCCGCATAGCTTACCGCTTCCTTGGCTGTGGTNGTGCCGTCAGTCCAAACCTCTAAAATAAGCTTGTCAAAGTCNATACGCTGTCCCACACGGGTGTTNTCCACAGTGTAATTTACCTTGAGGACAGGCGTATATATGCTGTCTACCGCAATTATACCNATAGGAGGCTGTACCATAAGCTGCTTGTTTTTCTCAGCGCTTACATAACCTCTTCCTCTGTCAAAGGTAAGCTCCATGTTGAGCTTTGCCCCTGCTGTCAGAGTGGCGATGTGCATTCCGGGATCNAGGATCTCGATCTCGCTGTCGGTCTTTATGTCGCCGGCAGTNACCTCGCACTCGCCNTCCGCCTCGATATATACGGTTTTGGGAGTTTCACCGAACATCTTTGCTATTAAGCCCTTAACATTAAGGATTATCTCGGTCACATCTTCNTTNACTCCGGGAACNGTGGAAAACTCGTGCTGTACCCCGTCGATCTTTACGCTTGTGACCGCAACTCCGGGCAATGAGGAGAGCAAAACACGCCTAAGGCTGTTGCCTATGGTGTTGCCGAAACCGCTTTCCAAGGGCTCCAAGGTAAACATACTGTATTTACCGTCGTTGCTCTTCTTAACGATCTCAATTTCCGGCTTTTCNATTTTTTCAAGCATTCTGTAAACCCTCCTGCTGTTNTTGATCNGCTTNTNGCNAANCNAATCNNTTCATNGTATGCTCAGGGATCCCTTTTTCGNGGGATCATNGGGCTGTGCAGCCCCGGTTAATTTTAAATTANGATACTGAATTTCTNGCTGATGATTATAAATTAAAAATAATCGCACCAAGTATACCGTCTCAAATAACCTCTTAAATAATCTGAANAGNTCTTCAAATAAGTCAAGTAAATTATTATTTGGAGTACAATTCGATTACGAGCTGCTCTTCGATCTCGAAATCAAGTTCATCTCTCTGAGGAAGACGGGTAACAACTGCTTTGGACTCTTCCTTGTTCATATCCAGCCAAACAGGGATAAGTCTGCCGTTGGTTGCCTCGGCGATCTGAGCAAACTTAGGGCTTTTCTTGCTTCTNTCGGAAAGAGCNACAACATCTCCTGCCTTTACCTTGTAGGAAGGAATGTCAACTCTCTTGCCGTTTACGGTNAAGTGACCGTGACCAACAAGCTGTCTTGCTTCACGGCGGGTNATNGCCATGCCCATTCTGAATACTACGTTNTCAAGGCGGGATTCNAGAAGTCTGATAAGGTTTTCACCTGCAACGCCCTCTTCCTTGATAGCCATTTCATAGTANTGATGGAACTGCTTTTCAAGAACGCCNTANATGAATTTCANNTTCTGCTTTTCNNTNAGCTGCATTCCGTATTCGGAAACCTTCTTGCGGGGATTTCCGTTGCCCTTTCTGTTGGTCTCCTTGCTGTAGCCCAGAACTGCGGGGCTGATNCCCAANGCCTTGCATCTTTTAAGCACAGGTGTTTTATCTACTGCCATTGTAATATCCTCCGTTTATTTAATATCGGATAATGCCTTTGCATTATCTCCTGTATCGGACACTCGGCAAAAAAACNTAACTCTTGCTTCGTCCGACAATGAGCAACGACGCTCATCANTNAAAACTACACTCTTCTCCTCTTGGGAGGGCGGCATCCGTTGTGGGGAATGGGGGTAACATCCTTGATCATTCTTACCTCCAAGCCTGCTGTGGAAAGNGCTCTTATTGCTGCTTCACGGCCTGCTCCGGGTCCCTTTACGTATACCTCAACGGTCTTTAAGCCGTGAACCATAGCTGCCTTAGCTGCTGTTTCGGCTGCGGACTGNGCTGCGAAGGGAGTGGACTTTCTGTTTCCTCTGAAGCCCAAGCCGCCTGCGCTTGCCCATGACAGGGTNTTGCCCTGAAGGTCTGTGATAGTAACGATNGTATTGTTAAAAGTGGACTGGATATGCGCCGAGCCGTTTTCNATGTTNTTACGGTCNCGGCGGCGTATGCCTGCCTTTTTAACGTTAGCCTTGTTAGCTGCCATTTATANTTTTCCTTTCTGTAAAACGGGAGTTTTTCGATAATTTTCGAAAATATCCAATCATGCCGCATATTTCCGAATAATACCCTCAATAACTCGATCTTACTTTTTCTTGTTAGCAATNGTCTTNGCNGGACCNTTGCGNGTTCTTGCGTTGGTCTTGGTTCTCTGNCCTCTTACGGGAAGTCCCTTTCTGTGACGAACTCCGCGGTAGCAGTTGATCTCGACCANACGCTTGATGTTCATTGCAACCTCACGGCGGAGGTCNCCCTCTACATGGTAGTGCTGGTCGATAACCTCACGGATCTTTGCTTCCTCNGCGTCGGTCAAGTCCTTAACGCGAGTGTCGGGGTTAACGCCTGCTGCTGCCAAAATATCATTTGCGGATTTTCTGCCGATACCATANACATAGGTCAAGCCGATCTCTACNCGCTTTTCCTTGGGCAGATCCACACCGGCGATTCTTGCCATACTGTAAACCTTTCCTTTCTCAGGGATTAGCCCTGTCTTTGTTTATGCTTAGGATCTTTGCAGATTACCATTACTCTGCCCTTGCGCTTAATAACCTTGCACTTGTCGCACATGGGCTTTACTGAAGGTCTTACTTTCATNTNGATTACTTCCTTTCTCCTAAGNCTTAAAGGTTNTGAAAGCNGTGAGAGCTTACTTTGCTCTCCATGTGATCCTGCCCTTTGAAAGATCNTAAGGCGACATNTCAATAGTTACCTTATCTCCCGGCAAGATCCTGATGTAATTCATACGGAGCTTTCCGCTTACGTGAGCCAGTATTTCATGNCCGTTGGAAAGCTTTACCTTNAAGGTCGCATTGGGCAGCGCCTCCTGAATCACACCTTCAACTTCGATAACATCTTCTTTGGACAAACTGTGTTCTTCCTTTCCTTGGAGGAAATNCGCGGAGCNTTCTGTNCTGCNGTTTAGACATCTTGAAACTATTTTACACNATANAGCGTAATTATTTTGTAGATATCCGTCGAGAATGTTTTTNCGGCAAATGCNTCTTTNNGCTNCTGCCATANATTGCTTCAAGGCTTCAAGCTTGCCCTTTTTCCTCTAATCTGCCCATAGCNCCCAAAAGGGTNCTGAGCTTTTTATCGGTTAGCTGCTCCAAATCAANCTTTCGGTTGGTTTTTTGCAGATGCTTGGGATTTTTCTTTTTGGGTCTGCTCAGNGGACGTTCTTTTCCGTCGGCTACNAGAAGATTTTCNCCCTCNGTGCCCACNACNGCCATAAAATAGCCCTTGTCGCGTCCNGCCTTGCTNATGACCACAGTGCCTGTTTCAAATTCCATAGCTTTTTTCTTGGGATACCGAATTNCCGCTTANCCGCANGCAAGCGTCANNATCANNGGTTTATCCTCNGTAATGAGAACGGTATGCTCAAAGTGGGCTGACATATTTCCGTTTGCCTCCACCACNGTCCAGCCNTCATTCAGTATCTTGACGTTTTCGGTGGTTTCGTTGACCATTGGCTCAATNGCAATAGTCATACCGGGAACAAGTCTCGGTCCNCNTCCCGCTTTTCCGAAATTGGGAACTTCGGGATCTTCATGCATNTCCTTGCCTATTCCGTGNCCGATGTACTTTTTCACCACGAAATAGCCTGCNCCTTCAACGGNGNTCTGGATAGCATNNCTNATGTCGCCTACTCTGTTGCCNTTTACCGCTTGCTCAATACCCTTGTAAAGAGCAGATTCCGTTGCCTGCAAAAGCCTTTCCTTNGCNTCNCTTACCTGTCCTATCCTGAANGTCTTGGTGTTGTCGCCCATATAGCCGTCCANCTCNGCCACTATATCGCAGGAAAGGATATCGCCCTCTTTAAGAATTTTCTTNTTGGAGGGAATGCCGTGGATAAGCTCNNNGTTTACNGAGNAGCAGTTGTGNCCGGGGAANCCCCCGTAGCCCTTGCAGGGAGAGTGTCCGCCGTGGGAGATAACNNANTCGTTNACNANNCTGTCAAGCTCCCANGTGGANATACCCACCACTGCGTTTTTGCCTGCGTACTCCAAAGCTCTTGCTGCCAACTGACCCGCTTTGATCATTTTNGNGATCTCTGCTGCTGATTTAACCTGGATCATACAGACCTCATTAGCCCTGCAATGCTTCAAGAATGGGCTTTGCAGTGGCATCGATTCCGTCCTCGCCCTTTACGGTAACAAGGATACCCTTCTTTTCGTAATATCCCTTTAAGGGAGCAGTTTTCTCATGATATGTTTCAAGTCTTGACAAAACTACATCGGGNTGGTCGTCCACACGAGCCTCAACCTTTGATCCGCAGAGGTCGCAAACACCCTCGACCTTGGTGGGCTTGTTCTGAATGTGGTAGGAAGCGCCGCACTTGGAGTTGGTGCAGACTCTTCTGCCTGCGATACGGGCGATTATCTTTTCGTCNGCAATNTCGATCTCAATGACCTTGTCGATCTTTACGCCCATATTGTCAAGAGCTTCTGCCTGCTCCACCGTTCTGGGGAAGCCGTCAAGGATAAATCCCTTTTGGCAGTCGTCCTGTGCGATCCTGTCCTTCAGAACTCCGATAACCACGTCGTCGGGCACCANAGCNCCCTTATCCATATACTCCTTTGCGGCAAGACCTGCGGGAGTTCCCTTAGCCTTAGCTTCACGGAGAATGTTGCCTGTGGAAATGGAGGGGATACCTAACTTGGCAGTTACGATCTCTGCCATTGTACCTTTGCCTGCGCCGGGAGCGCCTAAAAAAATAACATTCATAAAAGCTGCTTTCCCTTTCCTTTATTGTTTTTATCGATTGTCAATTCTCGTTCTTATTATTCGAGGAAGCCCTTGTGATGACGCATCATCATCTGGCTTTCGATAGAACGAACGGTTTCAAGCGCAACACCTACAACGATAAGGATCGTGGTTCCGCCTAAGGACAGTCCCGTAATTCCCGAAATATTCTGGAAGATAATGGGGAAAATTGCGATAAAGCCCAAGAACAAAGCACCGATAAGTGTTACCTTTGTAAGTGAATTGTTGATGAAATCCGCTGTGGGCTGTCCTGGTCTGTAACCGGGGATAGCACCGTTGTTTTTCTTCAGATCGTTGGCGATCTGAATGGGGTTAAAGGTAATTGCTACATAGAAATAGTTNAAGCCGATGATAAGCAGGAAGTAAAGCACCGCATACAGCCAGCTCGATGTGCTGAACAATCTTACGAAGCCTTCCCAGAATGTGTGGCCGCTTGTGCCGTCGCCTTTGATTCCGAAGAAGAAGCAGATTGTGGAAGGCAATGACATAATTGACATTGCGAAGATGATAGGCATAACGCCTGTCATAGCTACCTTGATAGGAATGTAGCTGGACTGACCGCCGTACATCTTTCTTCCCACAACACGCTTTGCGTACTGTACNGGAATTTTTCTTTCCGCATTGGTCATAAGAACGACCAATGTGATCATTCCTACATAGATCAGGAGGATAATGGGAACAAGNATAATGTTCTTGATCTNTCCCGNNNTCATTGTCATNATAAGTCCGTAGANNTCTCCNGGCATTCTCGAAACGATACCNGCAAAAAGTATCATNGANATNCCGTTTCCGATACCCTTTTCACTTATCTGGTCGCCAAGCCATATTATCAGTGATGCGCCCGCTACNAAGCATGCAACGATAGTGATCGCCGCCAGAACTCCGCTGAAACCGCTTGTATACTTTACAACGCCGCCGTTTCTCAGGGTGATATAGAAAGCCACTGCCTGGAAGATAGCCAAGCCCAATGCAACATACTTGTTGATCTTATTGAGCTTCTTTCTTCCCTCTTCGCCTTCCTTAGCCAGCCTTTCCAATGGTTTTATAGCCACCGTTAAAAGCTGTACAATGATCGAAGCGTTGATATANGGGGTAATGGACATTGCGAACAAGGTACCTTTACTTAAGGAACCGCCGGTCATCTGATCCCAGTAGGAGAACAGGTTGCCGTCGCTNGANTTCATACCCAGAGTNCCCGCGATCATTGTCGAGTTTAAGAAGGGAACGAATATGCTTGCACCAAAACGGAATATTACTATGATGAACAATGTGTAAAGAATTTTTTTCCTCAAATCAGCCAATTTCCATGCATTTCGGAAAACTTCAAACATCAGATCACCTCAGCCTTTCCGCCTGCGCTTTCAATTTTGGATTTTGCGCTCTCGGAAAACTTTGCAACTTTTACTGTGAGAGATTTTGTGATCTCGCCTCTGCCGAGGATCTTTACTCCGTCGAAGGTCTTNTTCANAAGACCTGCTTCNACGATAGCNGCCTCGTCAACCACTGCGCCGCTTTCAAACTTTCTTTCAAGATCGCTTACGTTAACAGTCGCATATACGGTTGCGAAATTCTTATTGTTAAATCCGCGCTTAGGGATACGCATTGCCAGCTTTGTCTGACCGCCTTCAAATCCGGGCTTNACTCCGCCGCCNGAACGNGCCCACTGNCCCTTGTGTCCNTTGCCGGCNGTCTTGCCCTGACCTGAACCNTGACCGCGGCCAATACGCTTAACTTCCTTTACAGAACCGGGAGCGGGAGATAATTCATGAAGCTTCATGTTTGGTTACACCTCCTTATTTATTGATGATCAATCCTCTGTAACCTCGATCAAATAGCTTATTTCTTTGATTTTTCCGTTGGTTGCCGCATTGTCGGGCTGTACCGTCACATCGTTTATCTTACGAAGTCCCAGGGAGTGCGCGGTAGCGATATGACTTTTTTTACGACCGATCAAAGATTTAACCAGCTTGATTTTCTTTGCCATTTCAGTGGACTCCTTTCAAATTAGTTAAAAATTTCCTTAACGGTCTTGCCTCTGAGGGCTGCAACCTGCTCTGCGTCTCTTAAGGACATAAGTCCCGCCATGGTAGCTCTTACCACGTTGCAGGGATTGTTGGAGCGAAGGGACTTTGTTCTGATGTTCTTGATGCCTGCCATTTCGATAACGGAACGGACAGGACCGCCTGCGATAACGCCGGTACCCTCGGGAGCGGGCTTCATAAGAACTGCGCCTGCGCCGAACTTGCCAACTACCTCGTGAGGGATCGTTGTTCCCTTAAGAGAGATTTTAACAAGATTCTTCTTAGCGTCCTCGATACCCTTGCGGATAGCGTCGGGAACTTCGTTGGACTTGCCAAGGCCAAAGCCTACGATTCCGTTGCCGTCGCCTACTACAACAAGTGCGCTGAACTTCATGATACGTCCGCCCTGAACAGTCTTGCTTACTCTGTTGATAGCTACGACCTTTTCGGAAAGCTCCAATTTTGATGCGTCTATAAGTGCCAAGATCTTTTTCCTCCTTTTCTCAGAAATTCAGTCCGCCTTCACGAGCGCCTTCTGCAAGCGCCGCTACTCTGCCGTGATATACATAGCCGGAACGGTCGAAAACTACATCGTTTATTCCCTTTTCCTTAGCTCTTTCAGCCAATGTCTGACCTACCTTCTTGGCTGCCTCTGCGTTGCCGCCGAAGCCCTCGAAGCCCTTTTCCAGTGTGGAAGCGGAGCAAAGAGTAACGCCCTTGGTGTCGTCTATGAGCTGTGCATAGATGTGCTTTGCGGAACGGAAAACATTAAGACGGGGGCAATCGGGAGTACCGCTGATCTTTGCGCGTACTCTTACATGACGCTTAACTCTGTTAGCCTTTTTATCGATTATTTTTATCATTTCTCATTCACCCCTTACTTTTTGCCCTTAGCGGCTTTGCCTTCCTTGCGGCGGATCACTTCGTCAGCATACTTGATGCCCTTGCCCTTGTAGGGTTCGGGAGGACGAATGCTGCGAACCTCTGCTGCAAACTGGCCTACCTTCTGCTTGTCGATACCCTTGATTATGATCTGGTTGGGCTGAGGGGACTCAATGGTGATGTCCTCTGTATCGGAAACGATAACGGGGTGGGAGAAGCCCAGTGTAAGGTTAAGATCCTTACCGTTCTTCTGGCATCTGTAACCAACGCCGTTGATCTCCAATGTCTTGGAGAATCCGTTTGTAACTCCCTCGATCATATTGTGGATAAGGGTCCTTGTAAGTCCGTGGAGTGCGCGGTTCTGTGCTTCGTCATCGGGACGTGTTACATGAACCATACCTGCATCAACGGTTACCTTCATCTGGGGCTTGAATTCCTTTGTAAGTGTGCCCTTAGGGCCTTTTACTGTAACTGCGCTGCCGTCAACCGTAACTTCAACGCCGGCAGGAACAGCAATAGGCGCTCTACCAATTCTTGACATATTCTGTTCCTCCTTACCATACAAACGCAAGGACTTCGCCGCCAACATGAGCCGCTCTTGCCGCTCTGTCGGTCATAACGCCCTTGGAGGTGGAAACTATTGCAATTCCCAAGCCCTTCATTACCTTAGGCATATCCTTGCTGTTTGAATAAATTCTTAAACCGGGTTTGCTGACTCTGCGCAGTCCGGTGATTACCTGCTGCTTGTTCTCGGTGTACTTGAGAGTGATTCTGATGACGCCCTGCTTGTTGTCCTCNATAACGCGGAAGTTCTTGATGTAGCCTTCGTCTACGAGGATCTGAGCGATCTGCTTCTTCATATTTGAGCAGGGAATATCAACAGAAGGATGCTTTGCCGCGCTGGCATTGCGTATTCTTGTGAGCATATCTGCGATAGTGTCGGTGATCTGCATCTTTTGACCAATCCTTTCTGTCGGAGTTCGTTTCCCTTTTGGGAAGCTCCTCCTGATTCTCAGAGTTCTAAATCGGTAGTTAGCATTTGCTTCGGGTCGGCTTTCGGTTTCCCATTCAGCCGTTGCGTCAAATTTTATCCGTCAGCTCTTGCTCTTGCCGTTTCGGGATATTTCTTTTCTTTNGGGGGAATTTCGCCTGCCTGCTTTTCCCTTTCGGGCTTTCCGCGGTGTTTTCACACCTTACAAGCTCCCGCGCTTCACAAGCGCCAACCCCCTTGCGAAAATCTTACCAGCTTGCTTTCTTGACGCCGGGGATCTGTCCCTTGTAAGCAAGCTCTCTAAAACAGATTCTGCAAATTCCGTACTTACGGAGGTAAGCATGGGGTCTTCCGCAAAGCTTGCATCTGTTGTAAGCTCTTGTGGAAAACTTTGCAGGACGCTGCTGCTTTTGAATCATTGCTGTTTTAGCCATTTATATTTTCCTTTCATTACTTGGAGAAGGGAGCGCCCATAAGGCTCAAAAGCTCTCTTGCTTCTTCATCGGTCTTGGCGGTGGTTACAAAGTTTATATCCATACCGCGNATCTTGTCGATTTTTTCGTAATCNATCTCAGGGAAAATCAACTGCTCCTTAACGCCTACGCTGTAATTGCCTCTGCCGTCAAAGCTGTTGGGGTTGATACCTCTGAAGTCACGAACACGGGGCAGTGCAACGTTGAAGAAACGATCCAGAAATTCGTACATTGTCTCGCCTCTCAATGTTACCTTAACGCCGATGATGTTGCCCTCACGGAGCTTGAAGTTCGCAATAGCCTTTTTAGCCTTGCATATTACGGGCTTCTGTCCTGTTATGGCGGAAAGGTCAGCCATGATCGCATCGACCTTCTTGTGATCGTCCTTTGCTTCGCCGCATGCTACGTTTACAACGATCTTGTCCAGCTTGGGTATCTGCATAACGCTCTTGTAGCCGAACTTCTTGAACAGTGCGGGAGCAACGGTTTCCTTATAATAGGTTTTCATTGTTGACATAGTTTTTAATTCTCCTCACTGATGACAGCAGGAAGTTACTTTATCCTGCCTTTTCATCGGTCATAGATGTGCTTTAACAGCACTTGTGAGCTTTAAGCCGATTACAGATTAGCTCCGCAATGCTTGCAAACTCTTACCTTCTTGTCGCCCTCGATCTTGTGACCTACACGGGTAGCCTTGTTGCACTTGGGGCAAACGGGCATAACCTTGCAAGCGTAGAGAGGACCTTCTGCCTTAACGATACCCGAAGCCTGACCGGGCTTGGTAGCCTTGACATGCTTGGTTACCATGTTTCTGCCCTCGACGATAACTTTGCCTTCGGAGGGGGATACTTCAAGCACCTTGCCTTTTTTGCCCTTGTCCTTGCCGGAAATTATCATTACTTCGTCGCCTTTTTTAACGTGTAAAGTGTTCATTCCTGCTCCTCCTTCAACTTAAAGTACTTCGGGAGCAAGGGAAAGGATCTTCATATATTCCTTATCACGGAGCTCTCTTGCCACAGGTCCGAAAATACGGGTTCCTCTGGGGTTTTTATCTTCCTTGATGAGAACTGCGGCATTTTCGTCAAAACGAATGTATGTGCCGTCGTCTCTTCTTACGCCTGTTGCACTGCGGACGATAACGCACTTAACAACGTCGCCCTTCTTAACAGTGCCGCCGGGAGCAGCCTTCTTAACGGAAGCTACAACTACATCTCCGATGTTGGCGTACTTTCTGCGTGTTCCGCCCAGCACTCTGATACACATAAGCTCTTTTGCGCCTGTGTTATCAGCTACTTTAAGGCGTGTCTGCATTTGTATCATGTTTTAATCCTGCCTTTCCTGTGGAGAAACGCTGACTTTTTTGCTGTCTGCGCTGCGGGTCTGAAGATCCTTTTTCGATATCTTCAAGCCCATTCTCCCTTCCGTTAAATTACTTGCTCTTTTCAAGCACTTCTACAAGACGCCATCTCTTGTCCTTAGACAAAGGTCTTGTTTCCATGATCTTTACCTTGTCGCCTACGCCGCACTCGTTCTTTTCGTCGTGTGCCTTCAGCTTAATGGTGCGCTTGATGATCTTCTTGTACAAGGGGTGGCGAACGTTATCCTTCAGAGCTACAACAATGGTCTTNTCCATTTTGTTGCTTACTACAACGCCAACTCTTGTCTTTCTTAAATTTCTTTCGGTGTTTTCCAAGGTTCGTTCCTCCCCTCTCAATTATTTGCTTCGATCTCGCGCTGACGGCGGATCGTTTTTACTACTGCGATCTCCTTTTTAACAGCCTTGATCCTCATAGGATTTTCAAGACGGTTAACGGCAAGCTGAAAGCGAAGGTTGAACAGCTCTTCTTTAAGCTCAGCTTCTCTTTTGTCAAGCTCTTCTACGCTCAACTCTCTGATTTCCTTTGTAACCTTCATTACTGCTCGCCTCCTTCTTCTTTCTTGACGAACTTGCATTTGATAGGCAGCTTGTGCATTGCAAGACGCATAGCTTCTCTTGCAACCTCTTCGCTTACCCCTGCAATTTCAAACATTACTCTGCCGGGCTTTACAACTGCTACCCAGTATTCGGGTGCGCCCTTACCGGAACCCATACGTGTTCCCATAGGCTTCTTGGTAACAGGCATATCGGGGAAAATCTTGATCCAAACCTGACCGCCACGCTTGATGTAACGTGTCATTGCGATACGGGCAGCTTCTATCTGGTTGCTGGTGATCCAAGCAGGCTCCTGAGCCTGCAAACCGAAATCACCGTAGCATACTACGTTGCCTCGTGTTGCCTTACCGGTCATACGACCTCTCTGCACTCTGCGGTGCTTAACTCTCTTTGGAAGCAGCATTATACATTACCCCCCTCTTTTTTCTCTGCACGGGGTCTGTAATTTCTTCTCTCGCCCCTGTTTTCACGGTCACGCTCACGATTGTTATCGCGGGGTTTTCTTGCGGGTCTTTCGGTGTTTCTTTCCTTGCCGATCTCACCCTTAAGAACTTCGCCCTTGTACAGCCAAACCTTAACGCCGATTATACCGTAAGTGGTGCTTGCTCTTGCTACGCCGTAATCAATATCTGCACGGAGTGTCTGCAGAGGAATTGTTCCCTCGTGGTAGCTCTCGGTACGTGCGATTTCAGCACCGCCAAGTCTTCCACTTACCTGGGTCTTGATTCCCTTTGCGCCGCACTTCATTGTGCGTCCGATGCAGGACTTCATTGCTCTTCTGAAGCTTACACGGCCTTCAAGCTGAGAAGCGATGTTCTCTGCGATGAGCTGTGCATTCATATCGGGGTTCTTTACCTCGATGATATTGATGTTTACGGGCTTGCCCTTTGTCATCTTTTCAAGCTCTGCTCTGAGCTTTTCGATCTCTGCGCCCTTCTGACCGATAACCATACCGGGTTTTGCGCAGTGAATGTGAACCTTTACCTTAGCGGCGTCACGCTCGATCTCGATATCGGGAATGCCCGCCTTGTAGAGCTTTTTCTTCAAAAACTCACGAATTTTTACATCTTCCACCAGAGTGTCGCCAAAGGTTGCCTTGCCCGCAAACCAGCGAGAATCCCAATCTTTGATAATACCCACTCTTATACCGTGTGGATTAACCTTTTGTCCCATTGTTATCCTCCCTTACTCTGCTTCCTTGACAACCAAAACGATATTGGATGTTCTCTTTAATATGCGGTGCGCTCTGCCCTTTGATACGGGTCTGATTCTCTTAAGGGTAACACCCTCGCCGCACCAGCACTCTGAAACATAGCAGCTTCCTACGTCCATATTATGATTGTTTTCCGCATTAGCCATTGCAGACTTGAGAAGCTTCATAAGCGGCTCGCTGGCAGCCTTGGGTGTCAGCTTTAAGGTAGCCATAGCTACATCGCAGGGCTTGTTTCTGATAAGATCAAGCACGATCTTCACCTTGCGGGGCGAAATACGAACGTGTTTGAGTTCTGCTCTTGCCTCCATTATGCTACTCCTCCTTACTTCTTAGTTGTCTTGCTGCCTACGTGACCCTTAAAGGTTCTTGTGGGAGCAAACTCGCCTAATTTATGGCCTACCATATCCTCGGTAACGTATACGGGAATATGCTTTCTTCCGTCATGAACTGCGAAAGTGTGTCCTACGAAATCAGGGAAAATTGTGCTTGAACGGCTCCAGGTCTTGAGGACTTTCTTCTCGCCTGCCTCGTTCATAGCCAGAACTCTCTTGTAGAGAGCTTCCTGCACATAAGGTCCCTTCTTGATACTTCTGCTCATATTATTATATTTCCTTTCAACTGCAAGTTAAATGTACTTTGACGCAAAGCGTCAAAGTACGTCCATTCGCCTTTGCGGACTCAGTCCGCAATTTTTTTGCAAAGCAAAAAACCAGCTCATGGACACGTGAGTGCATCACGGAATGTTTGTTCGGTTTAGTGCTCTCAAAGTCCATGTTGTTCGATTTTCGCTTGGCAAAACGCCGTTTGGACGCGTTTACTCATTTCTCGGCATTTTATGAATGCCCGATAAACGCTTATTAACAATCGGAATGAATTTTTGGTTTTTAACGGATTACTTTCCGTTTCTTCTTCTAACAATGAACTTATCGGAGCTGTTCTTGTTCTTGCGGGTCTTATGTCCCATAGCGGGCTTGCCCCAAGGAGTAACAGGGCCGGGTCTGCCGACAGGAGACTTACCTTCACCACCGCCGTGAGGGTGGTCGTTAGGGTTCATTACGGAACCTCTTACGGTAGGTCTGATACCCATGTGACGGGTGCGTCCTGCTTTACCGATGTTTACGTTAGCGTGGTCTGCGTTGGAAACAACACCGATAGTGGCGAAGCAGTTTTCGGGAACATTGCGAAGCTCGCCGCTGGGAAGTCTTACCAAAGCATATCCGTTTTCCTTAGCCATAAGCTGAGCCATATTTCCTGCGGAGCGTACAAGCTGTGCGCCCTTGCCGGGGTGAAGCTCAACATTGTGGATAACGGTACCTACGGGGATATTTGCCATAGGGAGAGCGTTGCCGGGCTTGATATCAGCGTCAGCGCCCGCTCTTACCTTATCGCCAACCTTAAGTCCTTCGGGAGCAAGAATGTATCTCTTCTCGCCGTCCTCGTACTTAACAAGTGCGATAAATGCGGTTCTGTTGGGATCGTATTCAAGAGTCATAACCTCAGCGTCAACGCCTGTCTTGTTTCTCTTGAAATCGATGATCCTGTACTTTCTTCTGTTAGCGCCGCCCTTATGTCTTACGGTGATTCTGCCGTAGCTGTTGCGGCCGGATTTGTTCTTGACGGTATCAAGCAGACTCTTTTCGGGAGCAACCTTGGATAAACCGCTGTAATCAATTACCGTCATGCCTCTGCGACCGGGGGTCGTGGGCTTATAAGCTTTTATAGCCATTTAACTCAACTCCTTACTTAAATCATACCGTCGAAGATCTCAATGGTCTTGGAATCGGGGGTAACTGTAACAATTGCTTTCTTCCAAGCAGTGGTGTAGCCCTCGTTTCTGCCCATTCTCTTCTTTTTGCCGCGAACGTTCATGGTGTTTACCTTTGCTACCTTAACGTCCTTGAAAAGCTGCTCAACAGCCTTCTTTATTTCGATCTTGTTAGCGTCCTTAGCTACCTCGAAGGTATATTTTCTCTCTGCCAAAGCGTCAACGGAAGCCTCGGTGATAATGGGACGAATGATAATATCGTGTACTGTCTTTTCCATTATGCATATACCTCCTCGATTTTTGCAACTGCATTCTTTACTACAACGAACTTGTCATAGTTGAGAATGTCATAGACATTCAGGGTATTTACCTGAGTTGTCTTTACTCCGGGGATATTGGCTGCGCTCTTGATAACCTGTCCGTCTACGCCGTCAAGCACGATAAGAGCCTTGCCCTCTACGCCGAGAGCCTTAAGCATATTAACGATAGTCTTGGTCTTGTAGCCGTCAACCTTAATAGCGTCAACAACTACTACCTCGTTTTCCTGTGCCTTTGAGGACAGAGCGGAAAGGAGAGCCAATCTCTTTACCTTTTTATTTAATGTGTAGCTGTAGCTTCTGGGCTTAGGTCCGAGAGCAACTCCGCCGTGACGCCACTGAGGGCTTCTTGTAGAGCCTTGTCTTGCGTGACCTGTGCCCTTCTGTCTCCAGGGCTTTCTGCCGCCGCCGCTGACTTCGGTTCTTGTCAGTGTGGACTGTGTTCCGTGACGCTGATTTGCAAGGTAGTTGACAACTGCCTGATGCATAGCGTATTCACTGGGCTCGATCCCGAAAACTGCGTCATTCAGTTCAAGTTCGGAGACAGCATTGCCGTTCATATCATATACAGATACCTTTGACATAATAAATCCTCCTCCCTTAAGCCTTGACCGCATCGGTGAGGCATACCAGTCCGCCCTTGGGACCGGGAACAGCACCCTTGATTGCGATAAGATTGTTTTCTGCGTCAACCTTCACTACAACAAGATTCTGAACGGTTACGGTCTCAAAACCCATGTGACCTGCCATTCCCTTGCCCTTGAAAATTCTTGAAGGGCTGGAGCAAGCGCCCATGGAGCCCGCTTCTCTGTGGACGGGACCTGTACCGTGAGTTTCTTTAAGTCTGTGCTGGTTGTGTCTCTTGATAGCGCCCTGGAAGCCCTTACCCTTGCTGGTGCCCTTAACGTCGATAACGTCGCCTGCTGCGAACACGTCGGCTTTAAGAATGTCTCCCACGTTTACTGCGCTTGTATCGTCAAGTCTGAATTCCTTAAGGAATCTCTTGAACGCTACGTCGTTTTTCTTGAAATGTCCCTGCTGAGGCTTATTAACGCCCTTGGGGGAAATGTCGCCGAAGCCCAGCTGAACTGCGTCGTAGCCGTCGTTGTCAACGGTTTTCTTCTGAACAACAACGCAAGGACCTGCTTCAACAACTGTTACGGGAACGACCTTGCCGTTCTCGTCGAAGATCTGTGTCATACCGATCTTCTTAGCGATTAAACCTTTTGTCATTTTGACCTTTCCTTTCATTGGCTATTGGTTGCCTCAAATAAGAAGCAACTTGACCAAGTGCAGCGTATCTGCCTTGGTTAGAGGTAAACAGCTTTCGGTTTTTGGCTTTCGGGAGTAACTTCCGATCACCGCCGAAGTAATGCCGCTTACTTAACACATTCTTGAAATTTCTGAGGTCTGTTTATCCAATTCGATCATCAACCTTGGATATCATCGCCTTTACTATGGAATCAGATATCCATGGAAATTTCAACGCCTGCGGGAAGTTCGAGAGACTGGAGAGCCTCGATGGTCTTGTTGGTGGGACGGATCACATCAATAAGACGCTTGTGAGTTCTCTGTTCGAACTGCTCACGGCTGTCCTTGTACTTGTGTACGGCACGGAGAATGGTAACTACTTCCTTGTCTGTGGGAAGGGGCACGGGGCCTGCGGTTCTTGAACCTGTGCGCTTAGCGGTCTCAACGATCTTTGCAGCAGCAGCGTCAACAACAGTGTGGTCGTAGCCCTTTACCTTAACTCTGACTTTTTCCTTAACTGCCATGTTTCCTTAACTCCTTTCATAAATTTTCATAAAGAATTTTGAAAGCATCTGCATAAATGCAGTGATAGGCGGAGGTTTTCTTTTTGGGCTAACGCAAGCAGCCCGAAGCTTTAAAAACTCTCTCGCCATAAAGCACACGCAACCGAGTGTTTCACACTTTTCCGTAAAATCCGCTCGGAAATTTTTGTCAGGGGGTATTCACATTTGTGAGTCCTTCCCTTGCTTTCCGAACGTTATTTTTTATGGATCATTGTGAAATGCTGTGAAACGGTCTTGTAACGCTTTATTTTCGCCCGATTTTAAACCGAACATACTCCGCCGAAATTCCCGTTTTACCGTGAAATTATAAGTCACAGCAAACGCAACCTACGGCTTCAACGCATTATCAAGCAGTGCCGCACGCTTGTCTTATGCCTTTTTGGGCATAGTCGGACATACCGATCCGCAATCGTGCAAAAGTTATTATACTACATTACAAGCCGTATTACAACATTTTTTTGAAAAAATGGGAGATTTTGCGTGTAGAAATTTTTGGGTATTTTTATGTGTTTTTTGTGTATTTTGACAGTGCGGGCTTTTTGCTCTCTTAAAAATGTTGTGCTGACTTGTGGTTTTCTTTGGGAAGTTGGTGGGAATTTTGGTTCTCTTAGGGGACTTGGTGGTAATTTGGGTTCTCTCAGAGAACTTGGCGGTAATTTACTGATTTAAAAAGAATTTCAAAATTCCGAAAATGAAGCTCAATGGCGCAAGCGCCAAGAGCTTCATCTTCGGCACCGGACACAATTTTCTTCGAAAATTTTGTCCTTTTTGAAATTCGTGCTATCAAGGCAGTTGTGAGAGTGGTGCCCCGCATTTTTTAACTTGTGCTATCAGGGCAGTTGTGAGAGTGGTGATCCGCATTATTTAACTTGTGCTATCAGGGAAGTTGTGAGAGTGGTGACCACATATTTAACTTGTACTATCAGGAAAGTTGTGATAGTGGAAACCCGCTTTTAAGTAAACAGGCGGTAATTTTTCACCACTCTTAGGTATGTTGTACTGATTTTTACAGCACTCAAATTTTTCTTAGCTTTTTAGTATTATTTTAATAAACAAATTACACTATTTTTGGCTAATATACAAGTTGTAAATAAGTTTACTTTGTGATAAAATGTAACTTAGATATATATTTTTTTGTACATTTCGACAAAAAGTCGACAAAAGAAATAACAGGCTATGAGATCAGGGAGGAGAAAATGGCAATTACTATAAAAGACGTAGCAAAAGCATCAAACGTTTCTGTCGCCACCGTATCGAGAGTTCTCAATAAGCACTCCAACGTTTCGGACGAAACAGTGGAAAAGGTCACCCGAGTAATGGAAGAGCTGGGCTACAACCCCAACACTCTTGGCAGAGATCTTCGGAAAAGCGAGACCAAACGCATTTTGGCAATAATTTCCGACGCAGGTCAGAGCTTTTACGGCGATGTACTTAAAGGTATGGACGAAGCGGCATTCAGTCTGGGCTACGATATACTTATAGCAACTACCCACGACAACCCCGAACATGAAATGCACCTTTTAAAAATGCTCATGTCACACTCGGTGGACGGAGCGGTGCTTTTAGGAGTGAAACAAGAATCCTCCACCATGACCAAGCTGGCAGAAAACTATAATGTGGCTCTTTGCCTGGAACGGCAGGAGGGAACCAACGCCCTGACCGTTTCAATAGACAACGTAAAGGCAGGCAGAGACGCGGTAAATTACCTTATAGAAAAGGGTCACAAAAGAGTGGGGCTGATCACCACCAAAACACGAAGCCAAAGCTCCGTTGACCGTGAAAAGGGCTACCGCTTGGCTTTGGAGGAAAATAATATCCCCTTTGACGAAAAGCTGGTTTTTTACGGAAATTACGATCCCGAATCCGGCACAAGGGGCTGCAAGCATCTGCTGGAGCTTGAGGAGCCGCCAACGGCTATTTTCTCCATTTCGGACATGATAGCTATCGGAGCTATGAATCACGCCATTTCAAAGGGCATAAAGATAGGAAAGGATCTGCTTTTCTTCGGCTTTGATAATATTGCGTATTCGCATATTTTCGTTCCCCACCTTTCCACAGTGGAACAGCCCTGTTATATGCAGGGAAAGCTGGTTATAGAAAAGCTTGTGAGCAATATGAAAAGCGATGTTCCCGATAAGGGCATTTACTTATTGCCACATAGTCTTGTGTTGAGGGAATCAACGGGCGATTAAAAAAATAGCACAACATTCCGACAGGCGGGCTACCGCTCGCACAACTTTTTTGATAGCACGAATTTAAAAAAGGGTCAAAATTTTCAACGAAAATTTTGACCGGTTCCGAAAATCAAGAGGAGCACCGCTTGCGGTGCGGAGCTTGAATTTCGGAATTTTTAAATTCTTTTTAAATGAGGTAACTATTATGAGCAAAAAAACACTTTTCTGCAGCGGTTGGCAATTCTCCAAACAGCCCTTCGGCACCTTTGAATATTCCGACAACTTCGATTGGAAAGATGTGGACATTCCCCACGACTACCTTATCGAAAACACAAAAAATCTGTATGAAACCTCTAACGGCTGGTACAGAAAGAAATTCACCTATAACAAAAAAGCAGGTACCATGACTTCGATCCGCTTCGAGGGCGTTTATCAGGACAGCGAGATTTTTGTCAACGGAAAATCGGCAGGAGTGTGGAAATACGGCTATTCCACCTTTGAGTTTGATATTACCGAGCTTCTTCGGGAGGGCGAAAACCTTATTGCGGTGCGGATAAACTATCAGTCGCCCAATTCACGCTGGTATTCGGGTGCAGGCATTTACCGCAAGGTCTGGTTAAAGGAAACTCCTGAAACACATTTTCTTGCCGACGGTATCTACATCAGCACCGAGGGGGACACCGTTACCGTTTCCTCCGAAATTTCCAAAAAGAAAAATGAAAGCCTGTTTGTTAAACAAATTGTGAAAGACAAGGACGGAAACGTTGTGGGCGAGGTCTGCTCCGCCGCTTCAGCCGCCGATAAAAGCGTTATACCCCCTGTTATAAGAAAAGAGGGGGAGAATTACGCCGTTTCGCTGCAGACCATACAGGTAGATTCCCCCAAAAAATGGGGCGTGGAAAACCCATACCTTTACACTATGATCTCACAGCTTATTCTTGACGGTCAGGTTATTGAGGAGGAAAGCTGTAAATTCGGTTTCAGGGAAATCAAGTTTACCACTGACAAAGGCTTTTTCCTCAATGGACAGCATCTCAAGCTCCGAGGCTCCTGCGAGCATCACGACTTAGGAGCCTTGGGTTCGGCGCAGAACAGGGCGGCTGTAGTAATGCGCCTGAAAAAGCTCCGTGAAATGGGCATCAACGCCATACGCACCAGCCACAATATGCCCTCCGTGGAGCTTATGGAGTGCGCGGACGAAATGGGCTTCCTCATTCTCTCCGAAGCCTTTGATATGTGGGAAAGGGCAAAGACCGAGTTTGACTATGCAAGATTTTTCAGAGAATGGGCAGAAAAGGACGTTGCCGCCTGGGTAAGGCGCGACAGGAACCACCCCTCTATTATCGGCTGGAGCATAGGAAACGAAATATACGATGTACACGCCGACGAAAGGGGTCAGGAGATAAACTCCATGCTTGCCGCCTTTGTAAGACAGCACGACACAAGACACAACGGTTATGTTACAAGCGGCTCCAACTATCTTGAATG